>JAHEJI010000046.1:1397-30842 GCA_024638965.1 Planctomycetaceae bacterium | reverse complement strand
GGAACTTCGTCGATGGCCGGAATTCGAACGAGGCAGTCTACTCGATCACCGCTCGCATTCAAAATCGTCTTGATGTCGGCCGTTTCTAACGGGCCATGTTCGCCATCGAGAAACAACCAATCGAAACCGATCAACGACATGATCTCAGCGACTTCGGGAGCGCCGATGGTAATCATCGTGCTGATCAACGTCTCACCGTTTTGCAATCGAGTTCTGAAATTCATTTCAACCTAGAGATGCTCAAGAATTTCGATGATTTTTTCCATTTGTCGTAGATTCGGATGATCAATATGATGGTCAACCGTTTCATGCGACCAAGTGACGTGATACGGAATGTGAAAGCCATACCCGCCCAGATTGAGAACGGGAAGAATGTCGGACTTTAGTGAATTCCCAACCATTGCAAAGGCTGTGGGTGGAATATCCAGATGACCAATCAGTTTTCGAAAATCTTCCTCTTTCTTTTCAGACATGATCTCGATGTGATGAAAATATTTTTCCAGGCAGGAAGCTTTCAGCTTTCGTTCTTGATCCAGCAGATCGCCCTTGGTGGCCATCACCAGACGGTACTTGTCTTGAAGGTCGGCCAAAACTTCTTCGACACCGTCCAATATTTCCACAGGCTTTTGCAACAGTTCTTGACCGAAACCGATGATTTTTTCGATATCAATTGCACCGATGTTCCCATCTGAAATCCGAACGGCGGTCTGGATCATCGACAATACAAAAGCCTTGATGCCATAACCGTAAAGAGGCAGATTATCTATTTCTGTTTTCAACAGCTCCCGGGCCACGGTGTGCTGTGGAAGAAAATCCTCCAGCAGCAGGCAAAATTTGTGTTCGGCTTCCTGAAAAAAGGATTCGTTGTGCCAAAGCGTGTCGTCCGCGTCGAAAGCGATAACTTTGAGTTTCATTGGCTTCAATTGCTTTCTCTCACAGACAACGTCAACCCATGTTACCGCGGATCTGATCATTAACAATTCACAATTCGCAGTTCACCATTAATTATTAAGACGCAAGTGTTGACGATCTTCAAGACAGGCAGGATGCCAATCCCCAGGTACTTCCGATTCCGGTTCTTGCGAAGCCAGCCAAACAAAGCAACAATCAAATTTATGACGACAATTCGAAGCTCAAATAAAGACTCAACTTCAGATCGTTACCAACGATACTTGCCCGTTGTTCAGTACTTGGCCAGCCAAACGTCGTTCGATTTGGAGTCGGCTAAACAGGCTTGCGAGTCGGAATTGCCCGGATTTGTGACGCGACTTGTGAACGAGCTTGTCCAACAGGGTTGGGTAGTTCGCGAATCGGATGACACGGATGATTTTTGTTGGAACAAGGGGCGTGGCGAATTCTCGGTTAATAAGTGGCTGGACGAGAAACTATTTGGTTCACAGATCAAGGTCGCTCCCGAGCAGGAACGTCCGCGCGAACGGCTGTTGGCGCTCGGGGCAGAGAAACTGAGAACGTCAGAATTGATCGCCATTCTGGTTCGATCAGGACGACCGGGGGAATCAGCAGTGATGGCTGGCGAGAAGGTGGCCAAAGAATTCGATGGCCGGTTGGAAGAATTGTCGGCAGCCGGTCGCGGTGAGTTGAAATCAATTAGCGTCGCGATCGAAAAAACGGCCTATTGTCAGATCATGGCAGGGATCGAGTTGGGACGTCGCGTGGCGGCGCTCTCAGATGAGAAAATCACGGTCAAGATTTCGTCCAGCTCCGAGGCAATCCAGTTTTGCCAACATCACTTCGCCCGCCTTGCGGCGGACGCTAAACAAGAGGAATTTCACATCGTTACGCTGGATACAAAAAACCAGGTCATTGACACCCATCAAATTACCGTTGGCACGCTGGATGCCAGCCTGGTTCATCCGCGAGAAGTGTTCCGAGCTGCGATCAAAGATGCAGCTTCGTCGATTATCCTTGTGCACAACCATCCATCGGGCGATCCAACTCCCAGCCGGGAAGATATCGCAGTAACGGATCGCTTGACGGAGTCGGGTAAAACGATTGGCATTGATGTTCTCGATCACATTATTGTTGCCCGCGAATCGGCAATCAGTATTCGCGAAACCTAAAAGAATCGATCCGAAAACTGGGCCGCCAGCGCTAGCCCAATGGATTCACGAGCGTTTATGTTGTGATTTGACGACGCGCACATGATCTACCAGAATCCTTTCCAACCCAAGGAGAGTATTTATGCGTTTGCCGTCAATCCTGTTTGCAAGTTTGATTGTCGTGTTACTGGTCAGTCCAGCGTGGACTCAGAAACCGGCGCCGGTTTGGCCGGCGTTTTCAGGTCTTGAATCCCGAGCGACCGGTGAATGGTGGAAGAAGAAACCAACCCAACGCCAAAGCATGGATCTGAATGTGCCTCGCGATGAAGTTGTGGCCTTCGCCGTTTATACAACCCACCGCAACATCATGAAAATGACCGCCCAGTTTTTTCCGCTGATGCCGGACGAGGCAAAAATCGCCCGTTTGGAACTCAAGCAGGACGGCGAATGGCAGGAAGTTGCCAGACAACCCATTCAAGAACTTGGCTGGAGCGCGCACTTTCGGATAGAAGACTGGGATCAGACACGGCACGTCGAATATCGGATGCGCCACGGAGCGAAAGCCCAGTTTGAAGGGCTGATTCGCAAAAACCCCGTAGACAAAGAGACCATCGTCGTCGGCAGTCTCTCGTGCAACAGTTCACGTACGCCGGGACCACGCTCGCAAATGATCGATAACTTGAAACGTCTGGACCCTGATCTGCTGTTTTTTGCCGGAGATCAATCGTATCACCACAGAGAGCATACGTACGGTTGGCTGGAGTTTGGCGTTCAGTTCCGCGACGTCTTGCGCGATCGACCCGTGATTACGATTCCAGACGACCACGATGTTGGGCAAGCGAATATCTGGGGCGAAAACGGAAAGAAAGCGACGACTCCGCAAGGCCCCAGCGGAGGATACTTTTATCCTGCGGGTTATGTGAACATGGTCCAGCGTTGTCAAACGTGGCATCTTCCCGATGCCTTTGACGCGACGCCGATTGAACGCGGCATTAGCGTTTATTTCACGAGCTTGAATGTCGGCGGCATCGATTTCGCAATTATCGAAGATCGCAAATTCAAGAGCGGCCCCGAAGGCAAGATTCCGAAAATGGGTCCGAGACCGGATCACATTACCGATCCGAAGTATGACCGGGCATCCGTCGATTTACCCGACTTGAAGTTGCTTGGAGATCGGCAGCTGAAATTCCTCGACGCCTGGAGTCAGGATTGGACCAGTACCGAAATGAAATGCGTGCTCAGCCAAACCGCTTTCTGCGGCGCAGTTCATCTGCATGGAACTGAGGGCAATCGTTTGTTAGCCGATTTGGATAGCAATGCCTGGCCACAGACCGGACGCAACAAAGCGCTTGCCTCGATACGTCGCGCATGGGCACCTCATTTATGCGGCGACCAACATCTTGCGGTGGTCGTGAAACACGGAACTGAAAACCATCGCGACGGCCCCTACGCGTTCACCAGCCCGGCCATCGTTAACACGATCTACGGTCGCTGGTGGTGGCCGGAGAACGAACAGGCTGGCGAGAATCCCGTTCCCGACAGTCCGCTTCCCTGGACAGGCGACTATCTCGACGGACTGGGGAACAAAATCAGTATGCTGGCTTACGCGAATCCACCCAACCGCAAAGACGAAAAACAACGTGGCGATGGTTTTGGTGTTGTCCGTTTCAACAAGAAAACGCGCAAAATCAAGTTTGAATGCTGGCCTCGATTCGCCGATGTAGCGGAGGGTGATGGAGGCCAATTTCCGGGATGGCCGATCACGATTGATTATCGAGACAACGATGGCCGCAGCCCAGTGGGCTGGTTGCCCGAGCTGGTATTGCCTGAGGGCGAGCGGCCAGTCGTTCAAATCATCGACTCGACCGGTCAAATTCAGTACACCGTTCGGATAACCGCAAATAAATTTCGAGCACCCGTTTATACGCTTGGATCTCATTCGATACGGCTGGGGCGGGATAAAGCGGATTTGAAGTTGATCGAGGACGTTGTGCCGACCAGTAGAGATGCGGATGCCAAAATCCAGCTTCGCTTCGAAGATTAGTCCATGACTGGCAAGTTCCATTTTGCCCAGAAAAGTCGCATCGGCGATCCGCTTTTGGTACAATGTCTTCCTCTCTAATTCTTCACTTGCTACCTCTTTCTGGGGACAGAAAACCATGCGCCGCTCGGAACGATTGAACTGGCAACCAAGCAGATCCAACCAGAAGCAAAACAACCTCACTTTTGAAAAACTTGAAGAACGCCGGTTGTTGGCGGGCGACTTTATCCAACAAGTCGCCGATTCGATTTCTGTCGATGAGCGTGATTCGTATTTGCGCAGTCACTTGGATTTGGCCCAAAACGAATCGATGCAGCTGATCAACGTCAAAGAAGACCAAATCGGTTTCACGCATTACAAATACCAACAAATGCTTAACGGAATCCCGGTAGAAGGCGGGATCTACTCCGTGCATGCCAAAGACGGGGAGCTGGTTAGCGTTAGTGGAATTTACATTCCAGTTGCTGACAATTTTATCGGACCATCCGTCGGCCCAACGCTGTCATTTGAGGCGGCTCTTAATCATATCGGTGCGGAGGCGTACATCTGGGACAACCCAGATTCCCCCGAGTTTTCCGAGGTCGACCTAGACGAGATTCAACAGGGCGAATTGTTTTACGTTGGCTCCGCGAGCGGCGAAACGACTTTGGCTTATCGCTTCGACGTGTTTGCTCTCGAGCCATTTTCGCGTGACTACGTATTGGTTGATGCCCGCACGGGCTCAGAGATCGTCGGTACAAGAAATCGTATCAGCTATGCGGATGTACCAGCAACCGGAATTGCGACCTACGAAGGTCTGGTTGATATCACGGCGGATAAGACGGGAGCGATGCCGTATTTTCTCTTTGAGACCAGACGTAATGTGCGCACTTTGGATGTGGGTAACGGAACAAATACCGGAACAGCGACTCTCTTTACCAGTCCTGACAACTCCTTTGACGAACCACAACACGACGATGGCGTTCAAGTTCATTTTGGCGCCGAGAATTTCTATGATTACTTTTACTTCGTTCATGGGCGTGATTCCTATGACGATGCCAACGGGCAACTAAGATCATTTGTAAACTTCGACACAGTACCCAATTATGATCCACCCGGAGCGATGTGGACGGGTACCTCGGTAAGGTTTGGTGACGGCGATGGAGCTACAAGAGGCCCATGGGTTTCTCTCGATATCGTTGGGCATGAATTCACACATGGAGTCGTCGAATCGGCGGTAGGAGGCATTGTTGGGGGGACGGACTGGCAATTCGACGCTCTCAACGAATCGTTCGCCGATATTTTCGGTACCGCAGTCGAGCGATACGCACGCCGTGGTCAAAATTGGAACTGGACCATTGGTGAAGACATTATGTTGAGCGGCACCGGTGCGCTGCGCAGCATGGAGGACCCGACGCTTTATGGTGGTGGCGTGGATACGTTCAGTAATTTGAGCCCTCTGAATACCGACCACCAAAATGCAGGTGTGCAAAACAAATGGTTCTACCTTCTTGCCACCGACATTGGTTTTGATGAAGCGGCAGCCATCGCCTACCGGAACTTGACCGTCTACATGTACAAAGATCCTATCGGGGTCCAGGATTCGGCCTATACCGACGCCCGTCTGGGTTCGGTTCAAGCGGCGATTGACCTCTATGGGGCAGATTCAGTTGAACATCTGGCCACGCAAGCCGCCTGGGACGCAGTTGGGGTCGTTGAATTCGATCCACAGACGTTTGTATTAACCGATTTTGAGCCGGTTCGCCCGCTGGGTTCGCAGATTTATCGGAAAACCATAAGTGGCGAAATCGAAGACACCGACCCGATTGGCGCCCTCCCTTCGCCTCCACTCGCAATTAAAAACAGCGCCTTCCAGGATGTTTATTACGTTGAACTTGACGGTAATCAAACGATCTCGGCACTTGTCAGGCAAATCGAAGACCCCAAGAACATCGATAATTTAGAACCGCACGTAACCGTCGTTTCACCTGGTGGAGGCATCCTTGCGGACGTGGTTGGCAACGGGGTGGTGCCTTTGGCGGCAACCAACTCGATCGAAGTCACAGATCCTGGTACCTATTCGATCATCGTGGGAGGTACGGACAATGGGACGGGACAATTTGGCAAGTATCAGCTTGAGATCTATCTGAACTCCGAGATTGAATTGGAATCGTTTACGGGAATCTCAAACGACATTCCCGCCGATGCTCAGCAACTCGACTATCTTCCAACTCAGATCGGTTTCTCGGACGCCGAGCGGACGGCAGTTGTTGGGAGCATTGTGGCGGATGACCTGCTTCCGGTGGGCGGTGGCAGCGGGACCATTTTTGATGGCGAGGATTTCGAAACGTGGGGGGGATTTGTTGGCAACTGGTCACAATGGTCCAGAAACGCCAATGGTCGCATCCAGGTTACCAACGCTTATGGAGCTGCTAACGGAGATTACGCGCTTTGGATGGATGTAGAACAACCGTTCATCTATAGCTTAAACGAAGTGGTCTGGCAGGTTGATATCTCAGCCGTCGCAACTCCATTCCTCAATACAACGTATGCCGAGTATGAAGATGACGCCGACCTCCTTCCCGCCTCTTTTGTCGGTCACTTCGACGGCGATGGAGTTTCGATTAGCAATGACAATGTTACTTGGTACAGACTTGACGATCCCTTTCCAACGAGTTCAGCCATTGGTGACTGGGACAGTATTTCCTACGATCTAGCGCGAGTCGCGGCGAACAACGGAATCACCCTGAATCCAACCATTTACGTCAAGTTTCAACAGTATGACAACGGGCAAATCAATGTTGAGGACGGGCGGGCATGGGACGACATCAGTATTTCAGATGTGCCGCTCCACGAAGATGCGCAACCGGTTGGTGACTGGTACAAGTTTACGTTGCAACCTGGCGAGTCGGTTGAATTCGCGGCTGCCAAGCTCGGCATGTTTGGATCCGCGGCGCTTGAACTTGATCTATACGATTCTTCGGAAACGTTAATTCAAAGCAGCCTGAACGTCTCGCCCGTCGGTCTGACAAACGTTGAAACGCAGCTGCCCATTTACACCCATGACGAGAATTTACCAGCAGATACGTTCTATGTTAACGTTTTCTCAGATGAAGAAATCGATTACAGCCTGGTCGCCACGTTTGATGCATTGTTTGATGTGGAAACTGTCCCGAATCAGATTCGCGATTTGACGGATCTATCCGGAGCCATCGGCTATCTTACGTCGGGAGATGAATTAGTTGCCGAACCAGATGACTTTTCGCCGGGGACTGTTTTGCGGAATGCCTTTCCCTATGCAACGTTGACGGATACATCGGGTGGTGAAGTCTATGTGACCGACATATCGGCAGCTTCAAATGGTACCTTAAATGCGCCGACCTCCCCCAATGTGTTTTCACGTATTGCCGATCCTAAAGCTCCCTGGGGCGAGACTTCCGGGTTCGATGTGGGCAGCCATGCTTTAAGGGTCGATTTCATCAACCCTCAGCATTCTGTCTCAATCGACTTTCTGGCCGACGAATTGGATTTTTCGGATGAAGAGGCAATTTTGATTGCTTTTGCTGCTGACGCTTCATTCATCGCCGAACAATCTAAATCTACCGATCTGTTTTTGCCCGCGGAGACTCTCACGGTGTCCAGTTTCGATGGCGGGAGTCCTGTTGCCGAAATTGCATACGTGATTGTTGGCGGGACATTCGATAGTTCTGTTGTTCTGGATTACCTGCGTTACACCTCCGTCGTTGACACTGATGTTTACCAAATCGTTGATGTCGAGGTCGGTGACGTAATTCGATACGGCGGATTCTTGCCGGCTGACGGTCCCTTCGAATTCCAAAACAACTTGACCGGAGTTGGGCTTACACTCTATTGGCGCGATCCCAATAACGGCAATGCCTTGGTTTTCGTAGCATCTGGAACTCAAATCGAGGAGATTGTTGTCGATCCGGGGGAATACGAAATACACGTATCGGCCCTAGGTGGACAAGGCGAATATTATCTTTCGGATGTCTTGGAAGATCGGCCAGTCTTGGCTCATATTTGCAGTGAAACTTCGGAACTGGGCGATTTGCGTGGAGGAGTCGCAGCGGACAGTTCTGCCATGAACGACGAACGCAACGGCTATCTGATGTATTCGGTTCGCGACGTTCGGACTCGTTTCGATTCAGCGAGGATCGACGTGGATAGCGCCGATCATTTCGTCGGAGTCCGGCTCAACGGAACGCAATGGCAGTACACAAGTCAAGATGGTCGTGGTTGGACGGATTTCACGCCAGAGCGTGGCGATGTGTTGATTGCTGCAGTTGATTTCGATGCAGACACCATTGTCGATCTCAAGGGTTCTGAATTTTGGGTGGTCGGCTGGGAGAATGGCATTCGGGGCGGATACCTCGATGGCGACCTGTTGTTCAAAGAGAATTTTTACAACGGCGTTGATTCTCCCGGAGATTTTACGGTCACCGGCACCTATATCATCAACACTTATCAAGCACCGCAAACAATTGAGATTGAAGATCTTGGCAGGGGTGTTGCAGCAAATGATCAAGCTGTGGGCACCGGTTATCTGATGTATTCCGAAGAGCTTGTTTTTGATCGATTCGGAATTTTTATCAGATCACACAACGCCGATCATATTGTGCCGGTAAGGCACAACGGTACTTCGTGGCAATTTACGAGCCGCGATCGAGTCGGCTGGCGCGATTTCACTCCGCGTAGTTCCGATATCTTAATCGCGGACGTGGATTTCGGTGCCGCTACCGTTAGCAGTCTGGAAGGCGTAGCCACAACGGTTCAGGGAATCCGCGCAGGCTACCTGAATGGCGACCTCACGTTCAAAGCTGGAATATGGAACGGAAACTTTGACGTCGGCGAATTTCTTGTTCGTGGCACTTTTTTTGAAATCGGTATCCCATTACCGACTGAAACCGTGAATTTTACGGCAACACAAAACTTCGGTATCGCCGCAGACGATAACGCGACGGGAACCGGATACCTGATGTTCACTCAGGAATCTGTACACTCAACCGATCCGTCGAACCGATTCGTTAATGTTGTACCGGACAACGCTGATCATCTGATTGCCGTTCGCCTGAGAAACGGGCAATGGCAGTACACCAACATAAACAATGAACCTTGGGAAAATTTCGTTCCTCGCACTTCTGATGTATTGCTGGCCGAAATTGACTTCGATAACGATACGATCACGAGTTTGGAAGGAACCGAGTCTCGGGTTGAAGGCGTTGCGGCGGGTTATGTGAGCGGCACGCTTGTTTACGTCGCCAATCAATGGAATGGCGCATTTGCGATTGGTTATTTTGATGTCGAGAGCAACGATCCCAACAATCCTCCACAATACGAATTCACGAAAACGGCGGCCCAACATGAGATCTTGGGAGAGATCATTCCTCAGAATATCGAGCCCGGTGCCCGCCCAATGACGCCGCTCAACTCTGGAGTTGCCGCCGCTGACAGCGCGGTTGGTCAAGGTTACATCATGTATTCGGCGGAAGACGTATACCAACGATTCCGTGTGATTGATTCGGATAATGCCAATCAGTTTGTCGCAGTTCGCCTCCAAGACGGTGTGTGGGAATACACAAATGACGATGTTTTGGGCTGGCTCAGATTTACTCCACAACTGGGCGACATCCTCGTGGCCGAAGTTGACTACGGCCTGGATCTCGTCAGGATGCTGGAAGGCGAGCATGACCTTGTTGGTGGAATAATTGCCGGCTATATCGGTGGCGACTTGAATATCCAAGCTAATCGTTGGAATGGTACGCTGACTCGAGGCGAGTTTTATCTGACTGGACAATACATTTCGACGCACTGTCCACCGGATGTTGAGAGACTTGATGTGATTGGCTATCGAGGCGGCGGCGGTGATGCTTTTAATGAGCGCGTTGATGTCGATCACCCGCTCACTGATACGAGGATCTCGGCAGCCGATTTTGTTTTAGGCGATCGGCCAGATTTCAAATACAACCATCCGCTAAATAGCAATCGTCTGTTTGGCTCAACCGAATCTGAGAACGGACGATCAATGATTGGCGACTACGCCACTCCAAATATCGACCGATCGCTGGTCGGTAGCGTTCTTTTGGAAGAAGTCAGCTACCCTCACGATATGTCTTTTGAAATGATTGAAAATTTCCAAATAGACGACTTGGCAATAGAATGGCTGGATGAGGTTTCCGCCGAATTCCAGATTGGCTAAGTCGTATTCGAGCAAATTGTTTAACCGCGTGGGCAACGCCTAATGCAATGGTACCTACTTCAGGACCCAACCTCTCTCAAGTCGAGATCGTGCGGCTTTTTTAGTCGTTGATTAGATGAGAGTTACATCACCCTCTCGCTTGCGGGAGGGTCGGACGCGGTAGCGGCCGGGGAGGGTTTTTCGTGCAGTTCACAAGACCCTCTCCGGGCCTGAGAGCCCGACTCTCCCAGAGGGAGAGTATTTGATGCTCGTAAACTCTTGCAGAATCCGAACTCCAAAGCCGCACGATCTCAGTTGGGAGAGGTCGACATCTCAGCGTCGGATGAGGGTTGTAGATTCCGCAAAAGGAATCTGTTAGTTTCCCTCTCCCGGACCCTCGCGTGTCGTCGGGAGAGCGTGTCGAGTCGCCGTAAAGTAAGTGCCGTTGGGGCAACGCCGCGCGCGGCCGACGGGCACGCGGTTGAACGACAAAATATCGCGTCCAACTAGTCAATGCTTTTGTTCAGAAGTTGGCTTAAGGCTCTTCTTCCTGCGACGTTGCGAGTCTGGGTGTCTGGGACCATGCCCAAAATATTCGGGTTGGTCAAAAACCTCATCGCCGTTTCCCATTATTCGAGGATCGTTCGAGTCGATTAGTTCGCGGGACAAACGATCATTGAGTTGGTTTTTGATTTCGGCGAATCGCGGATCAGCGGCCACGTTCACCAACTGCGAAGGATCTTTCTTCAAATCATAAAGTTCAAACTCCGGCCGCTTGCCAAATGCCAACTCGAATTTTCGGCGATGATCTTCGTCCTTGTCCTGGTTTTCGATCATGTACGTCTTCGTCGGCCCGTTGTCGACATCCCCGTACCAGCAACCGTTAATAAATGCGTTTTGCCAGTTCGCCGTTCCTGCGGGCCAGCGTTCGGGTTTGAAATTTCGAATCAACAGAAAATCGTCGGTGCGAATCGCCCTCATGGGAGTCCCTCCCGAATCGGGAGCTTCCTGGCAAGGGACATGCCGTTCCTTGCCAATCAAAACGTGATCGCGCTCAGGTTCCATTCGACCTGAACGGTCCGAGCGAAGAATGTTCATCCAACTCTTGCCCGTCATTGCTGCCGGAATGTCGACTTTAGCGAGTTCCAAAAAAGTGGGAGCTAGATCCGTTGTGCTGACAAAATCGGAAACGCGTCGTCCGGGGTTTACGACGCCTGGCCAATGAACGGCCATCGGCACCCGCGACCCACTGTCATAAATGTTGGCTTTGCAACGAGGAAATGGCATGCCGTGATCGCCCGTGACGACGACGATGGTGTTTTCTAATTCGCCCATCGCTTCCAGCTTATTCAAAACGTCGCCAAGCTCGCGATCAAACCTTTGCACCTCCCAGTAATAGTCGGCGACATCAGACCGAATTTCTTCGCTTTCCGGATAATGCTCAAACAGCTTGATTTTGCTCAAATTCATTCCGCTTTCCTTCCCCGATCCTTTTTTGTAGGGGCGATGAGGGTCTGAGGCGCCAAACCAGAAACAAAAAGGTTGGTGCTTTGGTCGCGCCTCAAAAAATGCGTCCACCGATTTGAATTTTTTGCCAGCCGGATGCTTTTCCCAGTTGTCGTGTTTTCCGGGACCCCAGGATTTGCGAAAATGGCCCACGAAATAACCAGATTCTTCCAACAAATGCGGAAACGTCCGATGCTTTGTATCGAGCTTGCTCCACAAGTTTCCTCCCCATCCCAGGCGCCAGTGATGCTGACCCGTCAGAATTGCGTTGCGCGACGGTGTACACGACGGCGATGAAACAAACGCGTTCTCGAACAGGACGCCTTGTTTGGCAATTCGGTCGAAAGTGGGCGTTTTTATGACTGGATCCCCATACGCACCAGCGTGTGGCCATCCCCAATCATCTGCAATCGCGAAAAGAATGTTTGGCCGGGAGTCGATTGCCAAATTAGATTGAGCGAAAACGGGCGCCGCCCTTAAACTAAAAAGAAACGTTACCAGAAGGATCACCGTAACAGGATGGAAGCGCATTTCCAAAAGACCTTTCGCAAGACATGAAACCAAAGATTATAATCTTTTCGAAATCACTTGTTCGATCAATTTGAACTTTCACCGAAACGAGTATTGAATGAATATTAAGACAGTGTTGCTCACCAGCTGTGTCGTGTTGTGCTTGTTTTACGGCCTTGGAATTGGGCAGGAGTCCGAAGCCGGAAAGGCTGCTTCTGCAAAAATTGATGGAACCGAAGCTGGCTGGAAAAACCTAACTGAATCAGACTTTGAAAACGTCAATTGCAAAGACGACACTTGGAAGTGGACCGATGGTGTACTGAAATGCAACGGCAATTGCGTTGGTGTAATTCGTGCGAAGCAGCAATATACAAACTTCGAATTGGTTCTGGAATGGCGGCATCTCAACAAGGGTGGCAACTCGGGCGTATTCGTCTGGTCGCCGCAGGAATCGCTAGACGGGCTTGGACCGAACAGTCTTCCACACGGGATCGAATGTCAGGTGCTCGATCACGGCTACACGGAACAATACGAAAAAAGTAGCGGAAAAAAGGCGACCTGGTTTACTACGAACGGAGACGTGTTTCCCGTCGGTGCTTCTAAGATGAATCCCTTTGCTCCATTGTCGCCCGACGGCGTTCGCAGCTTTCCTTCGGCCAATCACACCCGGGGCTTTGGTGAATGGAATCACTATTACATCCGGGCGATCAATGGCGAAGTCCGATTGTGGGTTAATGGTTACGAAGTTTCCGGCGGAAACGGATGCCAGCCTGCGACCGGTTTTGTCGCGCTTGAGGCCGAAGGTGCTCCCATCGATTTTCGAAACATCCGAATTCGTGTTTTGCCGTGAATCCAGGACTATTCGATAGAGCTAAAGCAATTCCAAATTTGATGTGTCATCCTGAACCGAGGCATGAGGTGAAGGATCTCCGTGGACCAGCGAGAGATTCTTCAGTCGCCCAGGCTCCTTCAGAATGACTCGGTCGTTTTTTCGAGCCAAATGAAACGGCATCGTCGAACCTGTTACGACACATCCAATACCGGCTGACCCAAAACATCCATTCTCGGCTCAACACCCAAACCCGGTTGTTCTGAAGCGGACAGCCTTCCTCCGTTTCTTTGCGGCGCTCCGGCGGCGATGCTGACCGTAACGTAGCTGTTGAAATCGGTTGAGGTAAACAACATTTCGGTGGGCGTGCTATGGGCAAGATGTGCGATCGCCGCGGTGATAATATCGCCACCCCAGCTGTCCTCGATCGTCATCGCGATCCCCATCGATACACAATAGTCGCGAGCCTGCCGGAGTCTCGTAATTCCACCCAGTTTGCTGATCTTGAGATTGACGACGTCCATGGCGCCATCGGAGTAACCTCGCTGCAACATGGCAAACGAGTCAATATTTTCGTCCAGCACGAACGGGTGCGTGATTCGTTTGCGAATGGTCAAACACTCCTCATATGTTTCGCAAGGTTGTTCGATATAAACGTCCACGTCCGCAACAGCTCGCACAACCCGGGCGGCTTCGTGCTGGGTCCAGCCCGTGTTGGCATCGGCAACCAGTTTTTCACCCGGTTGGATTTCGGCAGCGACTTGTCTGATTCTTTCAATATCTACATCGGGATCACCGCCCACTTTAAGTTGAAAACGGCGATAACCCTGGGCTCGATAACCGGCAACATTGCTTGCCATCGCATCGGGCGCCTGTTGTGAGATGGCTCGATACAGTACAAAGTCTTCTCCGTAACGCCCGCCCAGCAACGTGCAAACAGGTTGTTTCGTGGCTTTTCCTAACAGATCCCAACACGCCATATCGATTCCGGATTTGACGTAAGGATGACCCTTGAGACAACGATCCATATGTCGATTCAGCTGGTCGAGGTAAATCGGGCTCTGGCCGATGATTTGAGGTGCCAATTCCTTCAATCCGGCGCGAGCACCGCCTCCAAACGCCGGAAGATAAAATGGGCCAAGCGGGCAGACTTCACCAAATCCCGTCAACCCGGAGTCAGTGGTGATTTCAACCACCGTCGAATCGAAGACGTCGACCGATTTCCCACCCGACCATTTATAGCTACCCTCGTGTAAGGGAAGATCGACTTGGAAAGCGCGAACGCGAGTTATTTTCATTTAGATATCCTGTGTAGTTGGGTTTCGCATCATAGCATATTGATTGCTTTTCGTTTGCCGCTGACCGTTCATTAAACGTTGTTGCTTGACCAGTTGTGCGACTGTTTTTTACCCAACATGTTTTACCGATTTTTTATGACTGGTTTTGCGAATTCAGACCTCGTTCAACATTCGATAACATTGACGGCCAAGCCACCGCGAGCTGTTTCTTTGTATTTGGTTTTCATGTCGCGGCCCGTTTCACGCATCGTATTGATGACTTTATCCAGCGACACAAAATGCGTACCATCACCGCGTAGAGCGAGTCGGGCTGCATTGATCGCTTTCACCGCAGCCATCGCATTTCGTTCGATGCAAGGGACTTGAACCAGTCCGCCGATGGGATCGCAAGTCAATCCGAGATTGTGTTCCATGCCGATTTCCGCCGCATTTTCAACTTGTTCAGGAGTCCCGCCCAGAACTTCGGTTAATCCGGCAGCCGCCATCGAACATGCTGAACCAACTTCGCCCTGACACCCGACTTCGGCACCCGAGATGGAAGCGTTGATTTTGAAGAGAGTGCCGACCGCTGCGGCCGTCAACAGAAAGCGAACGGTTCCTTCGTCGTCGGCCCCCGGGCAATACTTGTGGTAATAATGAAGCACAGCCGGAATGATCCCTGCCGCCCCGTTCGTCGGCGCCGTGACAACGCGACCACCAGCAGCGTTTTCTTCGTTGACCGCTAACGCCCACAAATTGACCCAATCCATAGGTCCGAGCGGCTGGTTTTCGATCGCTTCACTATTCAGTTTTCGAAACATGGGCGCGGCGCGGCGTTTGACTTTTAAGCCTCCGGGTAGGATCCCTTCCTGTTTGCAACCGCGGGCAACACAATCCTTCATTGCCTGCCAGATTTCCAATAATTTATCGCGAATTTGCAGTTCAGTTCTCCAGGATTTCTCGTTTTCCATCATCAGTGTGCTGATGGATAGTCCATTTTCCTGACAAATCTCAAGCAGCATTTGTCCGGAAGTGAAAGGGTAGGGGAGTTCCGTCTGGTCATCCACAATCCGATCCAGACCAGTCGCGGTTTCGTCAACAACAAAGCCGCCTCCGACCGAGTAACATGTCTTTTGCAACAACTCATTACCGCTGAAATCAGTGGCCGTGAAACGGAGGCCATTGGAATGGAATTCAAGCGTGACTCCAGAAAACTGAAGATCCCGGTTCAGATCGAATTCAATCTCATGTTTGCCAAGCAATGACAACCGGTTATGTTCGGCAATTGTTTTGACTCGACTGAGAAGTTCATCGGGATCCGCCGTTTCCGGCGAATCACCTGCCAAACCTCCCAGGACGGCCTTGTCGCTGCCGTGACCCTTTCCAGTGGCTCCGAGAGAACCGTACAGCTGTACCGAAACCGAACCAACGTTTTTCAGGCGTCCCTGTTGCTCCAACTGCGTCACAAACATCAAGGCCGCTCGCATCGGACCAACCGTGTGCGAGCTGGAAGGACCGATGCCGATCGTGAGGAGTTCAAAAACGCTGATTGCCATGAGGACTACCGACTGGTGGGTTCGATTCACGATCAACAACTATATTGCAAACCAGTTGCCGATGATCACAACGATCAACAACCAGGTAGCCGTAACGTAACGGGGCATTCGATGTTGCGATTCAAGCCACAATAGTGCCTGGATGAAGAGCGCAACCAATACACCGATCAACGGTGCTGCAAACAAATCAAATTTCAGATCGAAAGGCATTCGCGTCGCCACGGCCGCATATGCCCACATTACCAATCCGCCTGCAGCACCTGATACTAAAGCAGCCAACGACACAGACGTCAATGACTGCCCAGTCGCAACGGTGCTGCTTAGCGCACCCGTGATCGCTCCAACCGCCGCCCACGCCAATCGTTGATTTGGGAGATAGATCGGATCACTGGCAACGGAAATGTACCCAAACGCCGCAATGAGTGTTCCCCAAAACAATCCATCATGTAAACGACCCGTCACCAATCCAACCGCGCCGCCGACAACCACACCGATGACCAAACTGAGCACGCCGCCAATCACGATGTCAGGCGAGTCGAGTCGCTGCAGATAAGCCAGCCCAACTCCGATCGTGAACGTGACCCAAAAAAGTGCCGCCAATTTGAATTGGCGGGTCGTTGTCTGGGAACTGACCGACTGAGCGCTCTGCGGATTGCCGGCCCTATCTGGTTCTTCGTCTGTTCCATCCATCGTTTGCCCCAAGCTTAACTACGCAGGCTGCGAGTGTAGCCGCAATTGTTCCAATTGCAGAACGACACGATGCGGAGCCTGCGAACAATTGAGACAATTGTTGCTACACTGAACTGATCAACTGCGGAATCGGTTCAGAACCTTCGACTCCAACGAGCCTACGGTCAAGGCCTCCAAAGAAGTAGCTCAGCTTGTTACAGTCGACGCCCATTTGATGCAGGATCGTTGCATGAATTCGGCGAACGTGAAAACGGTCTTCGATCGCGGCCGCACCAAGCTCGTCCGTTTTACCAATCGAAACTCCGCCCTTGATTCCGCCGCCCGCCATCCACATCGTGAAACCATAAGCATTGTGGTCGCGACCGGTTCCTTTCGCGTATTCGGCTGTCGGTTGGCGGCCAAATTCTCCGCCCCAGACAACGAGCGTTTCCTCAAACAGCCCTCGTTGCTTCAGATCCTTGATGAGTCCCGCAATGGGTTGGTCTGTTTCCATCGCATGCAAGTCATGATTCAATTTAAGGTCGCCATGCGCGTCCCAGTTGGCATCGTTATGGTTGCCGCCTGAGTAGATTTGAACGAACCGCACACCACGTTCCACCATTCTCCTGGCCAGCAAACATTGCTTGCCAAAATAGCCTGCTTGGGGATGCTCAAGCCCATACATCGCTTTCGTCGCGGCAGTTTCCTGTGATAGATCAACTGCTTCGGGAGCGCTGGCCTGCATCTTGTACGCCAATTCGTAGCTGGCGATCCGAGCTGCCAGGTTCGTGTTGTCTCCACGATCAATGAAATGATCTCGATTGTATGCCTGAATCGTATCAATCATCTTGCGTTGTGTGGAATCCTGGATTTTGTACGGCGCCAAATCAAGAATCGGAGTGCCTTTGCTGCGCAGTTGAGTTGCCTGGTAGGTTGCCGGCATGTAACCTGCGGACCAGTTTTTGGGACCGCTGATGGGTCCGCCTCGTTTGTCCAGCATCACCACGAAACCGGGTAAATTCTGATTGACGGTTCCCAATCCATAGTTGATCCATGAACCGAGACAGGGACTCCCCGACAAGATCTCGCCGCTATTCATTTGCAACATCGCGCTGCCATGGATCGGTGAGTCGGCAGTCATCGAATGAATGAAGGCGATGTCGTCAACGTGTTCCGCAACGTGCGGGAACAGCGACGAAACCCATTTGCCGCATTCTCCGTATCGTTTGAATTTCCAACGCGGTTCAACAATTCGACCCTGGTTTTTATGTCCGCCGCGACCAAACGTTTTGACTTTGATGGTCTTATTATCCATCCCGATCAGGGCGGGTTTGTAATCAAACGTATCGATGTGGCTGGGTCCGCCGTACATGAACAGGAAGATGACGGACTTGGCTTTCGGCGCGAAATCAGGGTCTTTTGGCAAAAGAGGGTTTTTCCAAACAGCTGTCTCGTCCGTTCCGTCGGCGGCGACCGCCTGTTTGGCGAAAAAGTCGTTGCCGAACATGCCGGCCAGAGCCGTTCCCGCAAATCCGCCTCCAGCTTGCCACATGAACTCTCGCCGAGTTCGTCCGCAGAAGTTTCTTTTTTGTTTTTTCATGATGTCGTTGTCGTTTTTTCGTTTATTAGCTTTGGATCAAGTTCCTACAGTAGGCGAGTCTGTCCCAGACTCGCATCAGCCGCGACCTCCCATTCCGAATTCGAACTAGACTTCAGTCGAGGTATAAAAATTCGTTCAAGTTTAAGGCGATTACACAAAACAGTTGCAGTGATTTTTCATCTTCGATTCCTTTGGCACGGAGATCTTCCACAAACTTGACTCCGCGTTGAATTTCCGGCGCAGCAGGATTTCTCTGTAGCACTTTCGAGAGGATGATTTTTATTTGTTCTGATAATCCTTCGCCGGCTTGCTCCTTTACACACTGAGCGAATTTTGCAGCTTCTTCGTTAATAAACGCACTGTTAATCATGCCCAGGGCTTGGGTTGGCTGGACTGTATTGAACCGGACGGGACAACTGGTGTCCGTATCGGCGACATCGAAACTGGCCATCAAAGGTACCGGCAGCGAGCGCTTGATGTGAATGTAAACGCTGCGGCGAGCCTGCTCATCGGGAGAAGACGTATGCCAATTTTCACCGGGTCGAGACTGACCTTCGAGAACTTCTCTTGGTAAGGTCGGATAAATGCTCGGCCCAAACATTTTTTCTTTATTGAGTGTTTCGTTGACCGCCAGAATCGAATCGCGAACTTCCTCAGCCGTCAGTCGCCGCATGTTACATCGCCAAAACAGATCGTTGGTCGGATCCTCCGCTAACGGTTCGGTACGTGGAGCGGAAGACATTCGGTAGGTATTGCTATTCATCATCAAACGATGCATGTGCTTGATATCCCAGCCGCTTTCAACGAACTCGGTGGCCAGCCAATCGAGCAATTGCGGATGCGTCGGCTCGGTACCCTGGAAACCAAAGTCGTTAGCCGAGCGCACGATGCCTCTGCCAAAGTGATGCTGCCAAATGCGGTTGACCATCACACGAGCGGTAAGTGGATTATCCGGGCTGGCGATCCAACGGGCGAGCGCTAAACGTCGCCCCGTCGATTTCCTGTCAGCCGGAGTTTCGATTTCCGGTTCCGGTGGTGACAGCACGCTCGGGAAGGCGGGTGATACCAGGTCACTTTCGGCGTGCGCATTACCGCGAACGAGCACATAAGTGTCGGGGGCCGTGTCGCCAAGTTCGGTCACGCAAAGTGCTGCTTCCAATTGTTTTGGTTTTTCACGGCGAAGACGCCTCATTTCGTTGAACAAGGACTCGTATCGTTCGCCATCCGCCTTTTCAAACGTAACATCTTCAATCTGCTTGCCAATCCGCTTTTTGACGAGCGGGACCCGGTTCATTTCGTGTTTGAATTCTTCATGCTCGACCGGGATAAGGTCTTTTTTGACAAGCTGTTCAATTTCATTAAGAGCTTTTCTGTTGTCTTTGACTGCTTTTTTGTATCGTTCGACCTCCTGGCTATGAGCTTCCTGCTGTTCCAGTGGAACAATCGGCCGAGTCGACTGGGCCAAAACGGTTTCATGCGCCCGCACACCGTACCGCTGCACATTTCGAAAAAACGACACCATGCTGTAGTAATCTGACTGTGGAATCGGGTCGATTTTGTGATCGTGACACCGCGCGCAGTTAATGGTCATGCCCAGAAAAGCTTGTCCCGTCGTTGAGATGACATCGTCGATATCGTCGTACCAGGCTTGTTTCGCGTCGACAGGTTCGTCGTCCCATTTCCCCAAACGGTGGTATCCCGTTGCAATGACGTGGTCGGATTCATTTCCGGGAAGTTCGTCACCAGCAAGTTGTTCAATGATAAATTGGTCATACGGTTTGTTGTCGTTGAGTGAGCGAATCACATAGTCGCGGTACCGCCAGACGAACGGCTTGGTGCCATCTCTCTCATAGCTGTTCGACTCGGCGTAACGAACCAGATCGAGCCAGTGCCGCGCCCATTTTTCACCGTAATGCGGAGACTCGAGCAGTTGATCAACCAGCCTTTCAAATGCCTTGGGATCGTTATCATTGACGAATTCGTTTACCTGTTCGATCGTCGGTGGCAACCCAATCAAGTCGTAATAGGCTCGGCGGATGAGCGTTTGTTTAGATGCCTCTGAGCTTGGCGCAATCCCAGAGTCGGCAAGTCGTTTTTGAATGAACTGATCAATTGTGTTGTGAGCCCAACCAGCGTTGGATTCGGGTGGATCAGGTCGTACAGGTTGTTGATACGACCACCATTTCTTCGTCTCTTCCGTCACTCTCGGAACGGCGTGAGCGTTCGATGCCGCGGCAGGCTTGATGCCCTCGCCTTTCCAGGGAGCGCCCAATTGAATCCACTTCGTGATGTTGTCGATATCGGACTGTGGCAACTTGCCAGTTGGCGGCATTTCGTACGATTCGTAGTTGATCGCACTGATCAGCAGACTATCCAGTGGTGACGCAAGATCTACTGCCGGTCCCGATTCACCGCCAGCGATCAAATCTTCACGGTTCGTGATGATGAAATCGCCGCGGAGTTTCTCGCCGCTGCCGTGGCATTCAAAGCAATTCTGCTCAAGCACGGGAAGGATGGTTGTTTCGAAAAATGTCAGAGCCTCCTCTTCCGACATTTGAGGTTTTTCAAGTTGGCTTTTCACTTCCACAAGTTGGACATCGTCAAACCAGGCTGTTCCGGTTGCACGCCCCCAACCGCCGAATAACAGATTCAATAGCAAAGTTCGGCGCGGACCTGAATTGAATTCGCTTGAGACGAATGTCCAATCGGAAGTCCCACTTAGCGGGTCCGTTTTTCCTTCCATTTGCAACTCGTGCAGGTTCAATTGAACTCCGAAACCACCACCGGCAATATCTTCCGTTTTCAACCACGCAGACAACATATAATCGGTATGCGGTTTGACGGTCACTTTCTGGCTCCAGCTCGCATCGGCGCCGGTCGCGGAAGAAATTTTAACGCAACGGTTCCCCGTGTGACCAAATCGGTTCTCGATTTCAAACACCGGTTCGCCGCTCCAAATTGACGTCGTCCACGAATCGGGTTGATCCCGTTTGACGGTTTCCAGCGAAGGATTCTTGACGAGGTTATTGTCGGAAATTGCTGTAAGCTGCATACGGGCTTGTGAATTGGTTAAGCACAACCCTGCAAGAGTGATAATTGAGATCAGCAAAATGGAGATAGCCCGCATCGATTTTCCTAAACCAGCTTGGATTCGGTATGAGGATATTTTACCTCAATTCCAGACGAATTCGCAGGGCGGAAATTCAAATGAGAGGTCGGACGTGGTGGTCGGAAATTGGATGGTCGGATAGAGCCAAGTTGAAAAACGTTACGTAAAGGTCGTTAGTTCTAGTCCAATACCGACGGCCAAAAAGCGGTGTTTTTTTGAAGAAACGCGAGTTCGAATTCGACACGCAGAATCTAAGGGGCTTTTGACGTTGTAAGGAATCAATTTGACGCGTTGTGAATGGCCTTCAACCGCCCTACCTGTATTTCGAGATCGGATCGCGCGCTTCAGCCGGAAGTCTTCGGCTTCCCTTCCTGTTCCAAAATCAGAATCGCGTCTGACATGAATTGTTTGTCGAGGGAAACAATTCCGAACGCCGTTGCCGACGAGTTACGCACGCCGCGCTTGCGGTCGGCAGAGCCATATTCCTTGCGTAACACAACTCCGACTCCGGTTGCCACCAGCACCGTCTCGTGAAAACCTAACGCCTCAAAACGGGTGAAAGATTCATCTACTCGCTTCCGAATCCCCGGCTCAACCAACTCTGATTCGTCAGCCAGTAGACTGGCGGAAACGGCCAGTAAGGCAAGTAGGCCAAGTACAGTGCAAAACCGTATGCTTACCAACATCGCATTTTCTCCGTAAACCAAACAGCTGCGGATCCGAGGCCCACACCATTTCACGGATCCTTCGGCACTGGCCCGCCAATCTTGATCAAAATCCGAAACAGAATAGCGAAAAGGGGTTACAAAAGGTTCTGTCCAGCTGTCGCCCGTTGATTGCCGCGCGTAAAGTCGCGGATGACCCGTTGAAATCCGAGCCATGTTCGCGCTACGTCACCTTTCTTGTGCTCAAAGGTCGGTGCGAAGTCCAAACCAAATGGCTATCATGAGTCATCGAACAAATCAGTTTGCCGCCAACAAATTCATGAGGATTTCAAGATGAAGTTTTCCCACATCGTACTGATTGCCACGTTTTTTGCGATTCCTTTCGTTCAATCGTCAAGCGCCGAAGATTGGACAAATTTTCGCGGACCCGGCGGACAAGGATATTCCAGCGAAACGAACTTGCCTGCCACATGGAGCGACGACGAAAACCTCACCTGGAAGACAAAATTGCCCGGCGCAGGTTCTTCAAGCCCAATTGCGCTGGGCGACAAACTTTACGTGACTTGCTATAGCGGTTACGGAATCGAACGCGGCCAAGGAAGTTTGGACGATTTGAAACTGCATCTTGTTTGCGTTAACAGCCAAGACGGCAAAATCGAATGGGACACAACGATCGATTCGAGACAACCCGAAAGCGAACGCGTCCGCGATCATGGTTACGCTGCGGCAACGCCCGCAACCGACGGAAAACACATCTACGTGTTTTTTGGAAAAACGGGTGTTGTGAAATTCGATCTAAACGGCAAAACGATCTGGCAAACACCGGTTGGTGATGGTGTGCACGGTTGGGGATGCGGAACTTCTCCCGTTCTTTGCAAAAATCTCGTCATCGTCAACGCCAGCGTCGAAAGCGGGTCGGTGGTTGCGATCGACAAAGAATCAGGAGAGGAAAAATGGCGAGTCAAGAGCATGAACAGGTCGTGGAGTACTCCGCATCTGGTCGCTGTCGGCGGCAAACAGGAATTGGTCGTCAATTCGAAAGATGAAATCCTGGCTTACGATCCGGCAACCGGAGATGAACTTTGGAAATGCCAAGGCATTCCCGATTATGTTTGTCCGACCATCGTCTCACACCAAGGAGTCGTTTATGTTCTCGGCGGTCGTTCGTCGATGACCGTTGCAGTCAAAGCCGGCGGCAAAGGCGAAGTGGAAGAACTTTGGCGAGCTCGTGTCGGAGCCAATGTCGCTTCGCCTGTTGTTTATGAAGATCATCTTTATTGGGTGAGCGATCGAAACACAACCGCCTATTGTTTGAGGCTGTCCGATGGCGAAGTTGTTTACCAGGAACGAGTCGATTCGCAGCCGTACGCGTCTGCGCTGATCGCCGATGGTAAGATCTATGTGGTGACCCGCCGAGGCGGAACGATTGTGCTTGCCGCAAAACCAGAGTTTGAAGAACTTGCCCACAACAAGCTCACCGATCCTACACAGTTTAACGCCAGCCCGATTGTTTCGGGCGGCAATCTCTATTTGCGAAGCGATCAAAATCTATATTGTATTGCCAAGTAGGGCAGTTAATTTTTTTGGTTAGCCACGAATCGGTACCTACATGAAAACAATGAGCTGGCGTCCCCTTTCTTTGCCCACCGAGCATGACAAATCACGCTAAGAAACGAATTTTCGCTGTTTTGCTGATTGCGATTGGCGCGGCGGTAATCGCCGTCTGGTGCTGGCCCAAATCGTCGGTCGAGAATCAAGACGTTGGTTCCGTCCAACCAGGGCTGGACGAACAATATCGGGAACTTGTCGTTGGCACATGGCAGGACGACTTCAAGGGGCAGAGGACGCTTACAGTTCGAGCCGACGGAACCGCGACGATGGTCGTTGAACCCGATGGACTCAACGCGCTCTTCGCTGCGCAACTGACTTTCGAGGAAGAGTGGAGTATTGAGGGAGGCCAATTCAAGCAGAAAGCCACCGGCGGCGAACCGGAGACCCGCGTCAGTTTGATTCTGAAAACAATGGGAACCGAATCCAACCAGAAGATCCTGGAGTTGACGACAGACCGACTGCTGCTATTGGACGCTGATGGAAAAACGCAATACGACTGGCGGCGCATGGAATAGGAGAGCGTGCTAAAAGTTCGATCTCGAATATTGGACGTCAAGGATGCGACCGTTTCCGATCTCCGACCTCCGAATTTCGATCTCGGTTACCCGTTGACGATTCGTTCTCGGTACTCTGCGTTTTGGGAATCGTAGTAGCGTCCGTGATAGTTCGCGTAATACGGATTGCTGTTGTATTCGTTGTAGTGCGGGTTTTCGTCGAGCCCGTTGACGATGATGCCCATCCAATTCGGATTCACGCGATCCAGGTTCTCTTTCGCCTTTTGAGTCGTCAATTTGACGCCTTTTCGAATTCGCACGATCAGGTAGACTCCATCGACGATACCGGCAATGGTGGCGGGGTCCGCCACAGGGAGTACGGGCGGCGAGTCGATTAATACGTAATCAAAAGTCTCGCGAAGCGAATGGATGATATCACGGAAACCGGGTGAGGTGACTATCTCGCCTGGATTACGAGGACGACCACCCGCATTCAAAAGGAATAGTCCCGGTTGCAATTCGCTTTCGCACAAAGCGGTGTCAAGTTCGAAATCACCGTCAAGCACGTTAAGCAACCCGGGTTCCAGTTCTTCACCAAAATACTGGTAAATTCGCGGGCGGCGAAAGTCTGCATCGACAAGCACAACCGACTTACCTGTTTGCGCGATTGAAATTGCCAAATTGGATACCGTCGTCGATTTCCCATCACCTGGGGACGGGCTGGTGAACAAGATCGTCTTGATGTCGTCGGCGCTTGACCGAAAGAACATCGCTGTGCGGATGTCACGAAATGCCTCGGCTACGCTGGAGCCAGGGCGACGGGCCACAACCAATTGAGGCACGCCTTTGGCAGTTTTTTCTTTTCGCAGAGTTCGAATCCGAGGAACCTTTCCCACCACGGGAATCTTTAGCCGGTCCAAGATCTCAAATGGACTGCGGAACGACATGTCACTTCGATCGATCAATAACGCAAGTCCCATTCCGATTACCGATCCGAGGAACAGAGCAACACCGAGTGACTTCGACAGAAGGGGCGCAATTTTGTATCCGTTGACCGGTGGATCAAGCACCCGAACTTTCGTTCTGGTGTAATTGTTGGCCAGGACATTGATTTCCGACAACCGATCAATGATGACACGATTGGCTTCGGATTTTTCTTCGATCTGTTTTTTCAGCATGTTAAGTTCGGCAACATCCTGGGAGATATTAGCTGCGTTTTTGTCAACAATTTCCCGCTCAGCATCAATTGAAATCATCTCGAATTTGACGCGGTTGATATCGCGAGTGAGTGCCATTTTGTAAAGCAGAATCCATTCCGCGTCTTCCTGTCGCCGCAATTCACGCATGTCAATCGGCGAAGTCTTTTCTTCATCCTGTCGGTTATCGACTTCAACCGATAATTCTTGACGCAAACTACCGACATAGTCTTGCCAATACGCGATCTGGGAATTGATATTGACGATTGTGTTATGGCCTTTACCAAAAATTCGGGACAGCTTGGCACGTTCAAACTGTAGATTGGCAATTCGGTTTTCGGCAGCCGAAATCAGGTTTAACCGGTTGGATTGATCGCGATGGTCGACGTTGGCTGTTTGGTTGACGAGGTAGTTGGAGCGGTTGAGTCGAAGATAAGTCTTGGCTTCAATCGCCGCGATTTTCATTTGGTGTTCATCGTTGGCGTTGATCGTGTCAGCCAGGATTTTCGCGCGATATTGTTGTTGTTTAAGTTTTTCATTGAGTTCACTGTGCCGTGCCAACAATTCCTTGCTGCGGCTGAGAAACGGATTCTCGATTTGCTCACCGGCCGCCCCTTCAGAAAGGCCTCGAGTCCGAATCAACTCGAGGTACTTCTGGGCCAGGCCATCTTTGTCGAGCTTGAGTTGTTCACCAAGTTTTTCGATCAGTTCGATCGAGTCTTTACCCACGGTTTCCGAATCTTCCGTAATGATCTCTTCATACGCATGGACCAGTTGGTTCAGGATAATCGGCAGGTCTTCCGGGTTCGGACCTTCACAGCGAATCATCAACGTGTCGTCGTTGCGCGAGAGGCTATTGACGCTGATCATGCTGCTCAGTTGGCTGATCGGAAATGGGACATCCTTGAATGAATCCAGTTTGCCAAGATCGCCATTCTCGATCGCGCTGGCAATGACCACTTGACTGGTCAAAAGATTGGTATGACGAGGCATCGACTCGCGTGGAATTGCAAAGTCTCCATTGACCAGCTGCGGAGGTGATTGGGTCGTAATCATTAACCGCGTTGACGAAGCAAACTGCTTTGGTTGCCTCTTGTAATCAAGGTATCCAAACGCTCCTGCGATCAAGCAGCTGAGGAGTACGATGAACTTGCGTCGAGCCAAAGCACCCCACAAATCAAACGCTGGCAATTGTGGAGCCCCTTGGGCGTGATTCGGTATGGTCTGGCCAACTTCGTTTTTGCCGTATGCCGGTATCGACGAATGAGGAGCGGGAACTAGGGACATTGGCTTTAACTTTTGTCGAAACGAGTCTCGACGTTTTTTGGGTGCAGTAGGTCATCCAGACAAAGGTAGAACAGCCAGACGAATCGGCCGCGTGGTAATGCCTGGCTGGCTGTGTGAGGCCGCACAATTTTCGAACGAAGCGCAAACCCACGTTAGTCTTCGAATCGAGTATTCAGCAAACGAACATGAATCCAATTGACAAGAGTGGATTTGAACCAATTGGATGACACGATAAGTTTTGTTCCTTATGCCGATTGTTCCGCTGAGCAAAGTTGACTTGCATCTAAGGGGCGGTTTTGGCCGCTGGTTAGATATAGAGTTCCGAAACACCTGCAAGCCAAACCGAAGCCACTCTGGCAGCAACCTGGCGGAATGCCTCTTTTGCTGATGGTCTGGCTGATTGCCTGGCACCGAAGAGGACGGAGTCCGCGCCGGCCATGATAGCAGTCTTTTCCAACGAATCTTGTTCTGAGGTTTGTAAGGGCTCAAGATCAAATTGCCGCTCGGTATTTTCTGCGACCAAATGAACGTCTTATTTATTAACAGATCCTATTGGCCTGACGCCGAAGCGACGGGACAACTTTTAACCGAGTTGTGCGAAGACCTCGCTAAACTTGAGGATTTGAACGTTTCTATTATTTGCGGGCAACCAAACTTTAATCTTGAGGATCTTCCGTTCAAGCAACGGGGTCTCGACATCCGCAACGATGTCACCATTCACCGGGTTCGCCACACGTGCTTTAACAAATCGACGTTTTGGGGACGGGTCACTAATTTTGTCACATTTCTAATTGCGGCAACCTGGCGAGCGATCTGGTGTCCGCGACCGGATGTAATTATCGTCGAAACCGATCCACCCCTGTTGTGCCTGCTGGGTTGGTTTGTTTCCAGAGTTCGTAAAACAAAACTCGTTTGCTACCTGCAGGATATCTATCCGGACATTGCGATCAAGCTGGGTCGGCTAAAAACCAATCTGTTCACTCAGCTTTTGCGTTGGAGTTTCCTGTACGTCTACCGTAGTTCGGATCGGATTGTCGTCGTCGGATCGGACATGCGCAGGTGGCTGATTAATCACCTCGTATCGGCACGTCGAATTCGTACAATCGAAAATTGGGTTGATACGAATCGAGTTTATCCTGTCGAAATGCCGAATCCATTTCGAATTGAAAATCATCTAGTCGGCAAGTTCATTGCCATGTATTCGGGAAATCTTGGGTATACGCAACGATTCGACTTGGTACTGGACGCGGCAGAAAATCTCAAACACGTTGACGATATTGTGTTTCTGATCGTCGGAAACGGGGTGAAACGGCGTGAGCTTTCCGAGTTGGTAATTAATCGAGGCTTGCCGAATGTGAAGTTCGTTGACTATCAACACAAATCCAATCTCGCGAACAGTTTGAGCGCGGCTGACGCGCATTTTGTTTTACTGGATTCCGATTTAACACAACTGATGATGCCCAGCAAAATCTATTCGGCTTTGGCATCCGGAACTTCGGTGATCGGTATCGGTCGCCCCAAAACGCCGCTTGGAAATCATCAACTCGACTCGCATCTTGCCCAAACCATCGAAAACAATGAAGCAGGTTTCTTCGTTGACGAAAGCCAGCCCGAAAAGTTGGTGGAAGCGATCGAGTTTCTTTACGAGAATCCCAAAGTTAGACATCAGATGGGACGCAATGCTCGCAATTCGGCGATCGTAAGATACTCTCGATCGGTCAAGGTCGCAGAATTTATCAGGCTCTTTGCCGATCTTTCGGAAACAAACATTATCGTGTCCAAAACTAAACAAAAGGTTGAACCTTTCCATCTGGATCAACCCGTTGCAGTTGTGAGCGTCCCAAAACTTTACGCCGCGAAAAAGGAGTCTCAACTCAAAGCGCTGCCAGAACTGAAAATGCACTGATGGAAGTAGCGGCAACCCAAAAAACAACCATTGCAACGCAAGTAACGCCAGTCGAAATCGGGGCGTCGGAGTTCGAGAAACCGCCGTCAAGGTCGATCGAATCGGCGGCAACTCCAGAACAAGACTGGACACTTGTCATTCGACCGCACGAAGAATTGCTCGATTTGCGTCTGGGCGAAATCTGGCGATATCGCGATCTGCTGGTTTTGTTCGTGCGCCGCGATTTTGTCGCCTTTTACAAACAGACGATTTTGGGACCAATTTGGTACATCTTGCAGCCGCTGATGATGACGATCGTGTTTACACTTGTGTTCAGTAAGATCGCCAACATCGGGACGGACGACACCCCGCCCATTTTGTTTTACTTGGCAGGCATTACGCTCTGGGCTTATTTCTCAGAAACGTTGATCAAGACGTCTGACACCTTCTTCGCCAACCAACACCTGTTTGGCAAAGTCTATTTTCCAAGGATTATCGTACCGTTATCGATGGTGATCTCGGGCCTGATCAAACTGGCGATCCAGTTCAGTGTCTTCATTGCCATGACGGTGTTTTTTGTCTGGTTCAAAGATGTGCCGTTGCGAATCAATGAATATGCGTTGTTGCTCCCGGTCTTGATTCTGATTTTGGCGGCCTTGTCGATGGCATTCGGGATGATCATTTCCGCGCTAACGTCCAAATACCGAGATCTCAAATTTGCGTTATCGTTTGGAATACAACTGTGGATGTACGCGTCACCGATTGTCTATCCAATGTCGATCATTGGTGGAGGGAAATGGAAGTACCTGATCCTGCTCAACCCGGTCAGTCCGATCTTGGAATGTTTCAAACTCGGATTTCTGGGCGAAGGTTCGTTTAATTGGTGGCATCTCTCCTACGCGGGCTCATTTTCGGTGTTTCTGTTGTACGTTGCGATCATCATTTTCAACCGCGTCGAACGCACGTTTATGGATA
>JAHEJI010000046.1:0-1387 GCA_024638965.1 Planctomycetaceae bacterium | reverse complement strand
TAAAGTTGGCAGTAGTCAGTAGACAGTAATCAGTGGTATTAGTGGCGCCCAATTTGAAACTCGAATAATTTGAAATGCCTGGATTCGAAGATCTTGACGTATGGAAACGCGCTGTTGAGTTGAGCGCAGATGTTTATCGAAAAACAAGTGACTTTCGTGATTTTGGCTTTCGTGATCAGATCACCCGTGCATGTTTGTCCATTCCGTCGAACATCGCGGAAGGTGTCGAACGTTCCACGAAAGCCGATAAGTGCAAATTCCTTGATTATGCGAGGGCTTCCTGCGGCGAAGTTCGTACCCAAACAATCGTTGGCATGAAGGCCGGATTTCTGGCTGACGAACTTGGCGATCTATGGTGCCAAGAAACCAGAGAACTCGCAGCAATGATCAACGGTCTCATCCGCTCAATCCGCTCAAGATCGCCGTCCTAGTTACTGCCAACTGAAAACTGCTAACTGAAAACTCTCTGATGATCTCCTTACAACTCGAAAATGTTTCCAAAATGTACCGCCTGGGTACAGTCGGAACCGGAACGTTGTCGCACGATTTGAATCGCTGGTGGGCCAAGTTGCGTGGTCGTCCCGATCCAACGTTGCAAGTCGAATTAGGCAACGACCGAACAAAAAAGGCCCAAGGGCAATATGTGTGGGCCTTGAAAGGTATCTACCTAGAGGTCCAACAAGGTGAGATTCTCGGAGTCATTGGCCGCAATGGCGCTGGCAAGTCAACGTTGCTTAAACTGCTGTCTCGGATTACCGCTCCCACGACGGGCGTCATAAGAACACGCGGTCGAATCGCCAGTCTTCTCGAAGTCGGTACAGGCTTTCATCCCGAACTAACCGGACGAGAAAACATTTACCTCAACGGCGCGATCCTGGGGATGACCAGGCCCGAGATTAATCGACGGTTGAACGAGATCGTTGAGTTCAGTGGATGTGCAAAATATATCGACACACCGGTCAAACGCTACAGCAGCGGGATGACGGTTCGGTTGGGCTTTGCAGTTGCCGCACATCTTGATTGCGAGATTTTAATCGTTGATGAAGTTCTGGCCGTCGGCGACGCCGACTTTCAAACGCGATGTATTGAAAAAATGCAGAACATTGGTGGATCTGGGAAGACGGTTTTGTTTGTCAGCCACAACATGAACTCAGTCACGTCACTCTGCAAAAATGCGGTGATTGTATCAGAGGGCCGGGCAAGCGAACCAATGCCCACAAGCATCGCGGTAGACAAGTATTTGAGTTCTCGCCGGCAAAAATCTATTCGACTCAAGGATCGTACGGTTCGGCGCGGTAATGGTTGTCTTAGATTTCACGATGTCGAGTTCTCGAGTGAGCCAAGGATAGGAAACGGCATTGTTGAGTCTGGAAGTGAAATTGAGTTA
>JAHEJI010000045.1:16053-30948 GCA_024638965.1 Planctomycetaceae bacterium | reverse complement strand
GACGTCCCCATTCTCGGAAACCACCTGTTGATTCCAAACGTTGCGTGTATTTTCCAGTGCTTCGTAATCTACCTGTTCGAAAAAGTTGGTTCCGCTTAAGTGAAAATACATCTGGCCATCTTTGATCACTGAAGTTAGATCCAGTGGCTGGATGTTAACGGAAAACTTGTGCTTCCCGAACTGAATGATGTCTTGACCGTCAACATACAATTCTCTTTTGTCTCGTAGTTGACGGACCGTATCTTCGCGAATTGTTTTTAGACGACTTTGAATGTCGTCAACTTTGACTGACTCGTCCAGCTCTTGCAGCTGCTCAATTAAGTCGCGGACCTTTTCGATCATCAGGTCCGAGGCAAAATAGCTGTTGATTTCGTCAACTGTTTCGAAATTGGAAACGCGAGAATGGATGCCTTTCAGGATTCGATCGGCCGCACTCATGATCGCAGTAGCGCGACGGTTTCGCGATTCGACCAGCTGCAGCTTTTTTGTGTCAAACGCCGCGTATATTTCTTCGCGTTTTTCAGCTAGTTGAACGATAAACTCATCGAACTCGGCGAAGCGGCCTTCGATTTCCTCAATCTGAACCATCATCTTGGTCAGATATTCATCGCATTTATCCGGCGAATCACAGACATCGAGATAGTTAACGACGGCTTGGCTCAACAATTTCAACTGCGAATTGAATTCGGCCGCGCCTTCAACTGACATTAATTCTTGTGACTTTTGTCGTAGGGCCGCTCGGGTCTGATTGAGGTTGGAATAAATTGCAGAGATGTTATCGATGATCTGGGTTCGCTGAGTCGCGTCGTCGATTTTCAAATTGCTGACAATTTCAATCAACATTTCAAGTTCGGAAGCTCCCGCAACGATTTCTTCGTCCAGCTTTTTGGCTTGAGCACCCGTTTTCAAGGTGTCGATCGAATTCCGCTGTTGCTCAACACGTTCGGAGTAGGGGGTGAGCGAATCATCGCGAAGTAGAAAGTCAACGCAGCGATGCGAGATGCGTTCCGAGTTTTCCCCGATTTTTTGTTCGAGGTCTTCCACAGCGTCCAGGTCAACGTATTTGAGCTCTTTGAGAGAGATAACCTGTCCACGTGATGTTCGGAGACTGGCCAGCGCCGAAACAAATTCGTCGATATGCCTGAACTGTTTCGTGGCCGCGCTGGTGATGTTTTCGCGAGCCAATCTGGCTGTTTTGTTGAATTGCTCCGTCGTATTTCGTCGAATGCGAACGACTTTGTCAAATTCGTCTACGGCTGCCGTTGCTGCCTCACGAATATCGGTGATCGGTTTTGCGATTTCGAATGTATGCTCGTCGGCAAGCCAAAAATAGGTGTCCAGAATATCGGTCGATTTTTTGACCAGATCGAGATACAGATTTGCATAAGAATCATCTTGGCCGATCAAGTTCAATATTTCATGCGATTCAGCCATCGCACGAACGATTTCTTTGTTGCCGATTTTGAAGACGAATGAATCATCCCGCTTGCCGATTGTAAAATCCTGGCCGACGTAAGGCGTTTGCCAGATCTGGAGGGCGTGATGCTTTTGCGCAGTTTCGTCCGATTTGAAATAGATCAAATGACCGTTTTCAAAGATCGAAAAACCATTGCAGATGATGGGCGTTTGAACCTGCTGCTCAATCATGTTGTAGGACAGCAAAACATAGTGGCCCGAATGGCGATTGTAAAAGACATACAAATAGTCTTCACCATTTGGCGAGGCGACTCGCCGTTCAAAAAGCAGGTCCTGCAGATCGTTTTCAAAAGTCTTATGTTCGCCGGTCTGCAGATAATAGCCCTTGGAAAAGATCAGGCCGTGATCTTCGGGTAACGACACGCAAGCGTCCGCAATAGCATCTAGCCGTATCGCCGTCTGCGTTTTTTCGTTGAAGACCAGGTAGCGAAATGTATCCTCTTTGAACGGTCGTATTTTCAGCAAGATGATGTTGCCGACGATGGAGTAAAAAATCTCGGCATCGTCGAGCGTTTGATCAGCCTCGTCTACGGGCTCGCTGTAAATACCAGAACCGTCCTCCGTGTTGTCTTCGACTTTGATTGTCAGATCCCCACCCACGGTTTCAACGAAGACTCGATCGTCTATCGAGACATGGGGATGGGCTCCAGAACGATGGAGATCACGGTGCGTTCGGATCCAACGAAAATCATGTTGTTCCGGAAACCTAGCTTCATGATCGCTGCGGTTGTCAAGGTACTTGAGTTCCTGGTCCTGAAGCAGGAATTTAAACGTTTTGACGTCTCTAATTGTTTTCCCGGTTTGGAAAACGAAGTAGACGTGCGGTCCGATCACCTGAAATTTTGCAAATCTCGTGTTGGTGTAGTACTTGTAGAGTTGGTGGAATTCGGACTCGAACGTCTTGTTGGTTTCGCCGGTCAAAAATGTGATGGGTTCGGCATGGAACAACCCGTCTTCAAATCGATAAACCGAAAAGACGTCTTCAACTTCGATCACCGATTTGAGACCCATGTGGACGTTGTAGCCGAAGATAAATCGGCCACCGATCGGGACGATGTCGCGCGGCGTGCAGTTGTGACTGGTCGTAATCCGCTGAGTTGCGATGAGTTCGGTCGGAATCGAGCCGAAGACTTCGCGACGCCGGTCGTTCAAGTGACCCAGCCGCACACGCAGATCTTCGGCATACGACCTGAGGCGATTGCGAATGATCTCGTACGTGCCACGTTCAAGTTGTGGCTCGTTCGGGGATTGTGTTGCGCTGGGCTGTTCGAGTTGTTCTGAAGCGTTTGACATTCAATGTTTTAAAAATCACATCGGCGTAACGTATCGGGAGGCAAAAGGTGCTTTCCCCTCACCCGCCGCTGATACGGCGACCTCTCCCAAAGGGAGACGTCGCAAGGTCGCCGTGAAAATGTGTAACCAGAGGACGGATAGCTCATGATCTATGCTTTGGTTTTCACCGCATCAATGATCTTACCAGCATTTTCAGAGGCGATGCCGGTCCGAGTTGCCATACCCATCATCGACTGGAGCCTGTTCAGCACATTGCCGTCTGTGGTCTGCCCCATCATTTGACCGATCAGAGCTGCCACGGAGAGGTTCTTCAAGTCGTCTGAAGAGACACCGAACATATCAATCAAGCGGCCGATTTCTTCCTTGAAGTTCTCGGGGTTGCCATTGAAAAACGTGTCTTTCACATCGGCCAGGACATGGCTGCCACCGACCAGACGATCGACTTGTTTTCCGGCCGTAATCGAATTCACAATGCTTTCGAAGAACTTGTTGTCGCCGCCAACGATGTCGATATTCGCAGATTTGAGCGATTCGGCAACCATAGTAGCTTGAGCTTCCGCGATCTGACGTTGAGCGTCGATCGCTTCCAGTTCGACGTCCTTCTCTTTGTTCAGCTGAATTTTGAATTCTTCGTGTTCTCGTCCAACGCCGTCAAACAACTTCATCGCTTCGGCTTTTTGAGTGATGCCTTTGGCGTCCGCTTCGAATTTGAGTTCAAGAACTTTGGCTTCTGCCGTACCTTCTTTTTCCAGCGCGTCGGCCTTAACTAAGGTGACTTGGGCCTCGGCCAGACCCATCGCGGCTTCTTCAGCTTGCGTCGCTTCCGCGAGCATCTTTTTTGCGTCCGTTTCTTTTTCGGCCGCCGTTCTTTCTGCTTCTGCGGTGACGACGATTGTTTCCGCTTTGAGTTCAGCAGCCTGTTTTTCGGCGTCTGCGGCTTTGACCTGTTTCACGAGAGCTTGTTCGGCCTCTTCAGTCGCCGCAGTTACGGCAACCTGTTTTTTACGATCGGCGGTTGCAAACTCGTGAGTGTCTTTGATTTTTTCTTCTTCTTCCACGACGGCGCGTTCGACGATTACGCGTTCGCGGATGACGTCCTGGATGTTTTTCTTTTCAACTTCAATCGCTTTTTCTTTTTCGATGTCGGCCAGCGTCACAACCCGCTCTCGTTCAGCGATTTCAAGTCCGCGATCTTTTTCAACGCGTTCGGTTTCGACTGCATCGGTTCGTTCTTTGCTTTTTGCGGCAACGATAATTGCGCGAAGTTTGTTTTCTTCGGCGATCGCGATTTCTTCGTCAGCTGTGATGCGTGCCGTTTCAGCTCGTTGGCGTTCCTGCTGTTCGACCACATGGCCCTCAGCTTGCTGGCGAGCAGTGACTTCGGCGATTTCTCGGGCCTGTTTTTCTTCGGCTTCAACTTGCTGACGTTCCAGTTCAAGAATTGCCTCACGCGCTTCAACATCCTGCTTTTTAAGCGTCTTTTCTTTTTCCCGGGTAATGTAATTGGCCCGGGTGACTTCCTGTGCCGTCAAATCAGTGATCTTCTTGATACCTTCGGCGTCGAGAACATTATTCGCGTTGAGCTTTTCCAGGTCGGTTTGTTCAAGATAATCGATGGCCGCATCGTCGAGGACGTATCCGTTGAGGTCCGTGCCGATGATTTGGAGAATTTGCTCGCGGAACTGGTCGCGAGAGTCATACAGCTGGACGAAATCAAATTGCTTACCAACGGTTTTAAGTGCTTCTGAGAATTTCGGTTCAAAGACAGCCCGTAAGGCGATTTCTTCGCTGGCTCGTTTACAGCCGAGGAATTGCGCCACGCGTTCAACGTCTTGATGTTGCTTGTTGACGCGAACAAAGAAGACGACTTTGATATCTGCACGAATGTTGTCCTGGCAGATCAGACCGTCTTCACCGCTACGGTCAATTTCAATTCGCTTAACGCTGATATCCATCAGTTCGGATTTGTGGAGAACAGGGATCACGATCATGCCAGAAAAGCTGACCTTTGTTCCTCCCATGCCGTTACGAACAATCGCTGATCCTTGCGCGACTTTTTGCCAACAACGGATGAGCAGTGCGACGATACCGAGAAATACAACCGCTCCGATTACAGCAATTGCAAATCCCATTGTGGCACCAAAACTTGCGCCTACCAATAAATTAGTCATCTAATTCTTCTCCCACTTGGAAAGTTCGACCAAATATGTGCCGTCCATCGAGTTGTATGAAACGATACGAGCTGCATCGCCTTTGCAGAGCTTTGTTCCCGGGTGCGTACGAGCGTTAATTACCAACGGTGGCCCGTCCTGTGTAATTTCCAGCTGTCCAAATTTGTCAGTCACATGACTGGTTTTGACCATCCCGAGCTGCCCGATCATGTTTTCACGTGTGTCATCCAGGTTGTCGTAGTTTTGGAACATTTTTGAAAATGGTGATATCGCAAATTTTGTTGCCAGCAAACTGATGATGATGTTGGGCACAATCCACATCAACATGACCAAAAAACTGTAATCTGAGTTCAAGTAGTGATTGCTCACCATCGTTACGATCCACATGAACACGACGAAGAATGAACCGACGATGACGACCGGCACGTCTCCGAGGTACATGAATTCAAGGAACGCACTGAAGGGTCCACCATGTACATCGCCGTCAAGTCCACCATCAACGTCAAACTCTCCGTCGAGATCCAGATCGAGGTCAAACGCGTCCATCCCCAACACACCAACGATAACCATTAACCAATAACCGAGCACCAGCAACAACAATACAGTCGCCGGAAGGTTGGCAGTCAAGAAACATTCTTGCAGGAATTCAGTCATCGTTTCGCCGCTCCAATTTTGTTACTATTTGCGCACTGCCATCGCCAAAAAAAATGGTTCGTCATCGTTTGATTTCTATCAAACTGCGTGTCGCAAACGGTATTCTGCTGTTTTTTACCGAAGTAAACCAGCAGGGACTGGCGGAGCCATGTGGCTCGCCGATTTTGGGGGTAAACGCGGTTTAGGCTTAACCGTAGCTCAAGATTTGCAGGCTCGATCTTCTTCTCTTGTTTGAGAACGGGGCCTTACAAATCGTTGGCCGTTACAACCGCCACATGTACAAATGATGGTAGGATCATCACATTTGTTCGTCTCTCGTTCACGCTAAGTCTTCCCTGGAACCCCGAGACATTTCCAGGGCTTACTTTCACCGGTATTCGCCAGAGCCGCGTGTTTATTGGGCAAATTCGTCAGGGAATTCCGAATGCGAAGTCGGGGGTCGAAATGCGGAATGCGAAATGTGGAGGTGGGCGGAATCAGATTACCGTCGATGTTTCAATCTCGAGATCTCAGATTTCAAATTTTCAAATGTCTAAATGAGAGCGAGATTTCAATTCACTTTCCCACCACCAGCCTCTCGCCTCTCGCCACCAGCCTCTCGCCTCTCGCCTCTCGCCACTATAATCTTCGTAGCGCTTCAATCGGGTCAAGCGTTGCGGCTCTCCGGGCTGGATACAAACCAAAAACCAAACCAACACTGAGTGCGACAAGAACGGCAACGATCGGTCCCCATATCGTGATCACGGTTTCACGACCGGAAAGTATCGTAATCAACGGTGGTACAAGGAGCCCGACAGCCGCTCCAACCAAAGCTCCCGCAAGCGACAAGACCGATGTCTCAACGAGGAATTGTAAAGTGATGTCGTTTTTAGTTGCACCGAGTGCACGTCGAATTCCAATCTCCGACGTGCGTTCGCTCACCGTCGCCAACATAATATTCATGATTCCAATGCCGCCGACGAGCAACGAGATGGCGGCAATCCCACCTAGCACAAAGTTGAAGATTCGCTGTGTCGCTTTCGCTTGATTCAGAAGGTCAAGCGGAATCGTGATTTTGTAGTCTTCTTGAATGTGAGTCGAGGCAAGAAGGCCTTTGATGGCTTTCGCAGTCTTCTTTACATCGGAAGGTTGTTTGACACGTACGGTAAGCTGGCTGAGATCCAGCTTTTCCACCGTTACCGAGCTTTGTTTGAACCGCATCAACACCGGGCCAATTCTCGACCGGTCGGTTGAAAGAGGAATGTAAACGTCACGATTGTAATCTTGTGCCGCCAAGCTTGAGCCAACTCCTGCTGACGACATCTTTTCCCGTGTCACTCCCACGACGCGGAACATGTACTGACCGGCGACTTGAACAGTTTTCCCAAGCGGCGAGTCAAATCGAAACAGCCTTTGCGCCACTTCGGAACCCAACACACAAACGTTGGCTTTTGATTCCACGTCGGCATGGTTGATGAATCGGCCGAAAGCCATTCTCAGCCCATTCGCTTCTTTGTACCCGGGGCGAATCCCTACCAATCGAGATTCGAGTTTTCTGTCTCGGTATCGAGCCTCGTAACGAAACTCGCGTAGTGGAGCGATATGTTCGACATCTTCAAGCGTATCGCGGATTCGTTTCATGTCTTCATACGTAATTCCGTACTCCAGAACTTGGTTGTCAACAGTCACGAGGGCGTTGTCAGTTGGTTTCTCACTTCGCACGATGATGTTACGAATTCCAAGGGCTTCGATTTGACGTTGCGCTTCGAGACCTGCACCTTCGGCGATCGCGAGCATCACGATGACCGAGGAGACACCAAAGACAAGCCCGAGAATGGTCAGGAATGAACGTAGCTTGTGGAGCAACAACGATCGAATCGACATTCGAACCATCGCTACGATTTTTTGCGGATTGTCGAGTATCATGGCATCGTTTTTGACACCACCGCGGTCAATGCATCAGTGGGGCCGTTGGGAGCTGAAGATTCGTCCGAATCGGTATCCGGCGATTGGGACGCCGGATTTTCGGACGTGTCAGGCGATTCCGACGTACCGTCGGACTTCCGATTTTCATTTGCCCGACGAGGAACAGGCGGAGCGTCAACTTCACTCAGTTTGCGAGGTCGCGGCGGATCGTCGGTAGTTTCACCGGACGTTTTGCCAACTTGAGAATCTTTTGATTCGCTGCCAGGCAACTCCGGAGCCTTGACGGTCGCCGGATCAAACGGCTCATCAGAACTCTCTTCAGCGAGTAGCTGTTCCGGTTGCACATCACCAAATTCTTCAATGCTTCGCTGAAACGCATCCAAGGCAACTTCTTCGCCGACGTTCAAACCTGAAGTTATCTGAACAAACGAAATATTGGATTTGCCGACTTCAACTTCGCGCAATACAAAGTCAGTGTCGTCTTTCACGTAGACGAACTTCTTTCCAGAATTGCTTGCAACTGCCTGGATCGGAACAGCGGTAACATTCGGGTAACGACCTGCAAGAATTTCGACCTGAGCTGTCATGCCTGGTTTGAGGGCAATATCCTCTGGAATCTCATCGATGATGACGATCGCCGTGTAAGTCTTGGAAGAACTGAAACGCGATTGTTCAGCGAGTGGAGCAACCTTGACGAGGGTACCCTTAAAAGGCCGATCTGAAAAAGCGTCAATCCTGATCGTCGCCGGTAGGCCCGGTTTGACTTTGCTAATCAACGATTCATGAATGCCGACTTTGACCTGCATTTTTCTCATGTTGGGAAGCGTGAACACAGTTTGGTTTTGATAAACCGTGGCGCCTTCGCGGATTTCCTCGGCACCCCAAAAGCGATTTTCCGTCGGATAGGCAACTGTGCCAGAATCCGGGGCAAACATTTTGAAATTCTTCAGGTTCTTTTTGTATCTGTCGAGACGATCCTGATGACGTTTGAGGCGTCGTTTTCGATAATCGAGTCCATCTTCCTCCTTGGCAAGTTTGGCGGCAGCAGTCTCCTTGGCCGTCTTTAGTTTGAATTCGGCTTCGGTCAACTTGCTTTCGGCTTCCCCCAAACTTTTGACGTGTTCATATTTCAGGAAGGTTTCGTATTTTTGCTTGTTTTGTTTCAGTCGAAGCTTGGCACTATTGACGACTTGTTCCGCTTCCCTCAGTTGTTCAAATTCTCGAAACCCTTTTCTGACCAGATCGCGCATGTTGTCATAGTTGCGAACAGCTTCGTCGACTTTTTCCTGAGCTTCCGAGATTTGGGCTTCGTGATCGAATTTGCCGACTTCATAATCGCCTTTGATGTATTTGTTCAGGTCAATTTTCGCGAATTCAAATTCTTGTTTAGCCTGGCGAATCGAACTCTCATTTTCGTTCTGTTGAACTTTTACGGTTTGTTCAGCGTCTTGAACTTCAGATTCTGCTTCCTGAAGTTCCAGTTCCTGTTCGGCGATGTCTTTCTCAGCTGCAGCTGAATCAAATTCGACGACGAGGTCACCTTTTTTTACTTTGGTGCCTTCGGCGAGGATTTTGATGATCTTGTTTTCATAGCCCTCGGCTTTGCAGATGCCTTTAATGGATTGTTGACTTTCGACGGTCCCCTGCTCGACCACGATATCGGGAATCGTCATCTTGCGAACGATGGTGGTTGGCGACGCGTTTTCAGAATCGCCGATTGAGGGCCACCAACTAACTGCCGCCCAAATCACCGTTACCAGCAATATTACCAGACCCAAAATAATCAAAATTCGTCGGGGCCAGCTTTGGCGGACCATCGGTGGACGGCTCTGCGTCGGGCGCGAACGGACGTATCGGCTCGGACGCTCGGATATCACCGTCGGTGCCGTTTCCGTCGTTATTGATGATTCGCTCAAACTCGAGCTGGTCGGGATCGGTTCGTCGATCCGGATTTGCTGCGGTGACGAGTGAGTTGTCTTCTTCATTGATCCAAACCCCTTGGGCGTCCAGCATCAATAATTCTAAATCAACAAACAGTCGAATGCGAGAAATCTCGTACAAAACCCAGCTGGAAACAACACCGTTTTGGGCGTCTCTCAAACGGTTTAGGGCATTGAGGAGATCCTGAGTCAAGCTGGAATCTCCTGCTCCTTCGCCTCCTCCGGTTCGCAAGCTCAACTGTGCTTCGTCGACTTCGCGTGTTGCCGCAACCAATTGTTGACGGGATATCTGAAAATTATAGCGGAGAGTCACCAAATTTCGTAGATCCTGCCTAACTTGATTAACGATCGTATCCTCTGCCGCCATGTAAGCCCGACGTTGCTGCTGGTAGGCAATTTGTGCCGCTCGATACGCATTGCGTTCGCTAAACCGGTCCAACGGCGCATCGAATTGGAGTCCAAGATTGTATTGATTTTCATCCCCATCAAATCGAAACGGATTGTCGCGAGTGGGATCGGTTTGCAAATTGGCGGATCCGGTAATGTTAAGATTGCTTTTGAGTTGATTGGCGGCAACTTCAACCGCCCGATACGCATCAACGACCTGGGCTCGGCTATTCTTGAGATCGAGTCGATTTTCGATGGCGATCGCGACAGCCGTTTCTGAATCAATTTTGATAGGTTGGATTTCAATCGCAAACAAGCGGATTTGTGTTTGGGCCACAAAAATCGTTCCGATGGCGTCCTGAAGTCTGCGATTAATCAGGTTTTGCAACGTCTTCCATGATTGCTCTTCGAAACTGCCTTTGTCTTGTTCCAATGATCGCCGGATTTGCTCGTCAATATCAATTTCGTCGGATGGGATTTCGTCCACATCTTCAGGACCCTTATTGAGAGCCGTTTTGGCAACGGAGATTTCTTTTTTTGTTTCGACAAGTTGTTCGGTTAGTTCGCTGAATAAGTCTTTGATTCGTTCTGCGTAACTCGTTTGTTGTTCATGTTCAATTCGATCATCTTCACTTGTCGACTCATCGGGTTCGGTTTGTTTCAATCGTTCAAGCCATTCACCGAATTCTGCTTCGACGTCGGGTTTGATCCGATCGACTGCGGCCAACATCTTTTCCATCGACTCGTAGGAGCGATCGAAGAACTCGCGGGGCGCCTTTTCCGGCGGCAGATATTTCATCATTGCCTGCTCCAGATCGTCGGCTTGTTCGCGAAGTTCGGTGATCTCTGGAGAATTGAGTTGGAACCTTTTCAGGATCGACTCATCAATATCAAGTGGTACTCGTGCTGGTAAACCTAGTTGGAATTTGAACTGATCCAACGAGGTTTCGAGCGATTGCATTGAATTGATAACGTCCCGACGCGCAGATTGATAACTTTGAAACACCTGATCAACCCGAATTGGGGAAACCATACCCTTACTGAGCAGTTCTCTGTGTTCCTCTAAATTCAAACTCTGGCTCTTGAGGTTTTCTTCTTCAATGCGAACTTCCTGAACTTGGCCCAATAGTCCTAGGTACTCACTGACGATGTCCAGATAAAATTGACGTCGGAATCGGGCGAAGTCGCGAACCGCGTACAATAGTGAGCGTTCACCTCGTGTAAGCGATTCGGTGCGCACTTCTTGAAAAGCACCCCGAAGCAGCGGTTGCGTCAGACTGACCAACAGATTGCCACTTCCGGTATACGAGTTCGAACCGCCACCAAATTGCCACATGAAGGAGTTAGCAAGATTGACTGCCAACTGACCACCGGAGGCTAAATTGCGATTGAATCCAAGATCATTTGAGATTGAAAAATCCTCAGCTCTGTCTCCGCGGGCGCTAAAGGCAGCAACGCTGCCACCGAACCAGTTGAGTGCAAATTCGAAACGGTTCTGCGAAAGGGACAGCGCCGACTCATAAAGTGATTCAACCTGGTCCTGAAATTCACGACTGTGCAGCAACGCCATATCCACGCTGCCCTGTTTCGTCGTTCGGACTTTTCCCGATTCGTCCAACGGCAGATAATCCATCCAGAGTTCATGATCCACGGGGCCGCCATCTCCCAATTTGTCCCAGTACTTAACTGGTTTTGAATGAAATGGATAACGCATGTAGCACGCCGCCGCTGGATCGTCGTCCGGAACAGGACTGCAGTCGGGATTGTAAGTGTCGGCTAACCGAGATGTGGGATCGGGTTCGACGGTTCGAAACGGGATCTCCCAGCGCGGATCAACCTGGCGAGATTCTGTCAAACGATACGCATCGCGATCAGCCCACAAACGGTAGTCGGTGCGTGAACAGCCCGCGCATAGGAAAATTCCACCGATCAATAAAAGCAAGCTCCTTGATCGGTACGAATAAGCAGTTCGTTTTTGGCGACAATACAACATTCGTATTCGCAAGTTTTGCGAGCGAAACGCAAGACTTGGCTGGACGTCCTAAATCGAGGGGATTTTTGAATTGAGCTTTTAACGCGTTTTTTCGGAAAGACATACGGGTTTTGAGAAATCCTTGGATTGGCTCTTTCCAGGATCTCCCAGATTACGGAGTCCGCACGAAATGCTGGCATGTTCGAGCGATTACGGATGGATTTGTGGGATTGTCAGCATTTTTAGAGAAACGAGGAGCAATTTGCAGGAGGCCTCAGGGAAAAATAGGATCTTCATGCCTGCCGATTCACATCTCTCGATTTGCTTTTGTGAGGACGAGTGACTCAGTTGAGCCACTTGGAAGCAGTTGAGCTTGGTAAGAGGCAACCTTCAGGATTCATCAACGACAAGAATCCGCCGCTTCTGACCACATTTCACACGTAGGGTGTGTCGTACTCGCACAACACTGAGTTGTGGGCGGGTCTCCTGACGCGCTCCACTTGAGCGACCGCAGGTCTCCGACTCAACACCCAGCTGACCCGCAAGGGTCCAACCGACTGACCCGACCCGTCGCGCCCAGACCATGATTTGGTAATTTTCGAGAGGCCAAAGAATCGGGGGGAGACCTTCGGTCGGCAGAGTGGGGTGGTCCGGAGACCAAACCACAACCGGGACCAACCCACAACCCGGGTCTTCGCTCCTTTAAACATGCTGCTTTACGAAGGGTGGTGAGGTTAGAATCCGGATTGTGGAAGGCTCACAAAACACGCGCGCAGACATCGTGTTCAACCGTACAAAAATTGGGGTTCGAAAATCGGCCGCAAAAACGACTCGGATCGTCGTTCGACTACGGTTTGGAATTGGGCTGGGTTTTGTTTTAGGCCTCAATCCGCAAAAACTACGAATAAGACTCGATTTCGGTTTTAACGTCATTCAGGAAATTTGCGGCGCCGACGCCGTTGGCGATGCGATGGTCGAAACTCAACGTCGCCGTCACCATCGTTTTGAACTTGAACGAGTCGCCGTCAGGAACCGGTTGGGCGTAAGTTTCACCAATCGCCAGCGTGGCAACTGCGGGTGCGACGATCGCCGGGATACCGATTCGCATCCCAGCTTTGCCGATGTTGGAGATAGTTACCGTCGTTGATTCGTCCGCCTGGTCTTTTCCATTTCGAGCGGTTTCAATCGCGGCTCCCAAAGCCGAATAAAATTCGTCTTTGCTCATCTTGTCCGCATCCGGGACAACGGCGGTGACCATTTCATCGCCTGGTAATGCAACCGCGACGCCCAGATTGACGCCGTGAAATACTTTCAGCGACTTGCCGTCAGTCGCCATCACACTGCGGAATCTATCGTGCTTTTTCAGGGACTGAACGACACACCAACAAGCCATCGCAAAGCCGGTTGGTCCGCCCGAGGCGCGAACCTTTTCGCGGGCGTCCGATATCCGCGTCCATTCAATTTCGTTCATGACCGTAACTGGAACACAGACTTGTGTGCCGCGCGCCAATCGGTAATTCAAAGTGATTTGTGACATCGGAAGCGAAACCGTCTCGTACAGCTTGGAGGAAACCCCGCTTCCACCGCTGGCAGCCAAATACGCATCGACATCTTGAGGCATCAGCTTGGTGCCAGAACAAGGAATCTCGTCTGCAACGTCCAACAAACCGTGTTCCTTGAGGTACTTTCGTGTCTTGGGCGGGATTTGGATTTTGGTCGATCGCTTGGGTTTGGTGGCAACCGCAACTCCACCGGCAGGTGTAGCTGCCGCCGTAGTTTCTGGCGGACCGTGACCGACTGGCATTTCCTTGACGCCTTCGGCAACTTCCATTCGCCCGATTTCGGCACCAATTTCCATTACAGACCCCGCTTCGACGGTCCATTCAACTAATGTACCTTCGTAAGGGGACTCGACGTCGGTCGTTGCCTTGTCGGTTTCCATCACGTAAATCGGATCGTCGCGCTTGATTGCGTCGCCGGGATTTTTTAAAAACTCGACGAGCAACGCTTCTTGCAATCCCTCACCAAGTTGAGGGATCCTGACAGGTATGACTGGCATCTTGGGATCAGTCCTTTGATTGATTAGTCTTCAAGGGTCAAACGAATCGCATCCACAACTTGCTCGGTGCTGGGCAAGGCCGCATATTCGTAGATTGGGTTGTAACCGATATGAACGTCCTCTTTGGCGACCAGCTGCGGGGCACTGACAAAAAAGCAGAAGCTCTCCGGATCGCCGCTGATTTCACTGATGATCATTTGACCGACACTGCAGCTTCGACCGTCTTCTTGAACAATGACCAGCCGCCCCGTCTTTTCAACCGACTCAAGAATCGTGTCGCGATCCCACGGCTGGATTGATCGCAGGTCAATGATCTCTACGGAGCACTCGTCGGCTAGTTGATCGGCAGCCGCAAACGCCTGCTCAATGCAGTTACCCCAGGTAACGACGGTCACGTCTTCACCCGCGCGTCGAATTTTTGCTTCGCCGAAGCCGACGGCCGGTACGTCCGCGGGGACTTCCAGTTGCTGACGGAAAAGATGTTTCGGAACCAGGAACAGGGTCGGGTCAGGCGAATTCATCGCGGTCCACATCAAAGCAGCAGCGTCTTCGGGCGTGCTCGGAATCACGACTCGCAGTCCAGGCATATGTGCGAACATGCTCTCGTTCGCCTGTGAGTGCCAGAGCGAACCCCCAGGCAAATACGCACCATACGGCGCGTAAAGGACCATCGGCAAATTCCAATTTCCATTCGATCGCCAGCGCAAGGTGCACAGGTTTTGATGAACTTGATTCCAGGCGGGACCAATAAAATCGATGAACTGGATTTCAAAGACAGGTTTCATGCCGTAGCTGGCCATCCCGATGCCGACGCCAGCGATGGTCGCTTCGGCGAGCGGCGAGTTAAACACACGATCCGGGTGTTCGTCGGAAAGGTCCACGGTTAAGCCAAACACGCCACCTTTGGGAGCTTCAATGTCTTCACCAAAAAAGATGTGTTTCTTATCGGTTTTGAGCCCCTCTTTGAAAACTTGATTGAGGGCATCGACGATTCGCCATTTCTTGCCTCCTTCAATCGGAGGCGCAACGGGAGTCGGA
>JAHEJI010000045.1:0-16043 GCA_024638965.1 Planctomycetaceae bacterium | reverse complement strand
TTCGTTTTCCGCCGCGAGGTAATCCTGATCGACCATTTCGTTAATTTCGGCCTTGGTTTGTTCCCACTCCGCTTCCGTCAACTCGCCTGACGCGATGAGTTCCTGGGAAAGGACGACAATTGGATCCCGTTCCGCCATGGCGTCAATTTCTTCTTGCGCTCGATAGACGCGGTGGTCGTCGCTACTGGTGTGCGAGCAAAGTCGGTCGAGTTGAGCCACCATTACGGTAGGTCCGCCCCCATTTCTGGCTCGATCAATTGCAGGAACCGATGCTTCAAAAACGCGGTCCGGATGGCGAGCATCAAACTCGACAATGTTGATGCTTTCGTTGAGAATTCCAAGCTTGAAAGGATTGAACTTATCGGTGTTCGTACTGATCCCGTAGTTGTTGTCCTCAACAAGAAGTATTACCGGCAATTGACGTTCAACGGCGAAAGACACGGCTTCAAAAAACTCGCCTTGCCGCGATGCAGCATCGCCGACGGTCGCCACGGCAATATTCGGCTGATTATTCAGCTGCATGGCCCAAGCGACTCCACACCCGGGAAGTGCATTGGAACCCGTAGGCGTAGGCGTGCTCCAGATATTTCGTTTTCGGTCGGAATAGTGCCCCGGCATCTGACGGCCCCCGCTGGAGGACCCCAATTTTGCAAAATAGGCACTTGCCAATTCAGCGTTGGTAACGCCACGAGCCAGGACCATGGCCCGGTCCCGGTAATAGGGGAATAGATAGTCGCCTTCGTGCATCAGTTGAGCGAGTACGGCAAGGGTTTCGTGCCCCATTCCGGCGACTTGAAACCAGCCTTTGCTTTGGCGAAGCAGAACACCTTCGCGACGATCACCTTCTCGACTGAGATACATCAATTTGAGTAGTTCAAGACGGTTATATGTCATTTGTGCAGACGTATTCATTTATCGTTTTTGACTCCTGATCGCATAGAAACTCAACAGCAAGTCCCACTGGCGACCGCATGCGGCATGCAGGACACGATGGGTCCGCAGCTCGGGCGGCTTACTAATCTGCGCCACAACATCCGTTGGGTAGGATAGTAAAAAACATCGGTTTTCACGGTAAGTGAAAGAGACGCGCCGCTGCTTGTAAGATTTAATCGAAATTGCAAAAAGGAATTTTATATGCCAGAAAGCCGTTTGCAAGCCACGATGACCGAAGCTGCGAAGACTTCAGAACATAGAAAGCAGTGTAAGCGACGCAATTCGATAGATTTGCGTGAAACTTGATACACCGATTATAGTGGACATGGCTTAGGTCTGCGTGAGCAACTGGCTCCAGAACCGCGGAAAAATGAGGTTTCTGAAACCCTGGGACGACAGCGGGGTTTATTCCAATAGCGCAAATCTTGTCAGCAACTGGTCTTACTCGGTGACGCGGCAATCGGATGTTGGTAAATTGCAATAACGATGAAACGGCATTTTTTCATACGTTCTTTCGAACGACACAATAACGGAGGAAAATTTGGTGAAGCGACTAAAGAAAGACCATTCTACGATGGCCATCAAAAAGCTTTTGATGATGGTTTTATTCACGTCCGGAATCGCGATGTTGAGCGTAGGATCGTCAACTGCTTTCGCGGATAATCCGGACGATTCGGAAAAAGCAAGCCAGGAGACGGCGCTCAAACAGGTCACCTATGACATCAAATATCTTTCCTCCGATGAAATGGGCGGGCGGCAACCTGGAACTCCAGGAATTAAGTTGGCTGAGGATTACATCGTCGCAGAATACAAAAAGGCCGGCTTGAAAGCGCCGTATGAAGGCGACAGCTATTTTCAGGAAATGGAAGTTGGCAATCAGCGTTCGGTCATCAAAGACAAATCAGTTCTCGTGCTCAAAGGGCCCAACGATCAAAAAATCGAACTCGATTTAGGCGAAAACTTCGTCACACTGGTTGGACGTAATGACTACCAGTTGGAAGCGCCGCTGGTGTTCGTCGGTTACGGGATCGACGCTGAAGAAGACCTCAACTTTAATGAGTTATCGCCGGTTGATGTGGAAGGCAAAATCCTGGTCATGATTCGCCGAGAGCCCCAACAGGGTGATGAAGACAGCGTTTTTGACGGAACCGAAGTTTCCAAACACGCTTATATTCGTACAAAAATTGGCAACCTCCGAGCCGCGGACGCAGCGGGCGTGATCATGGTCAACGATGGATTTTCCGTGACCGATGACGATGCTTTGGTCGCAGAGGACCAGTTCGGAACTGCAACCTCAAGATTCCCTTTTGCCCACGTCAAACGAGATGTAATCGATGAGTTACTGGCCTTAACACCGGTGGTAAAAGCAGATGGTACCGAACTCTCGAAGCTTTCTGAGATTGAAGCGGCGATTGACTTAACGCTTGAACCATTGTCGCAAACGCTTGAGGGCTGGACCGCGACAATGGAAGCAGCGTTTCTAAGCCAAGGTGTCAAGACCAACAACATTATCGGTGTCATCGAAGGCGAGGGCCCGCTTGCCGACGAGACAATTGTCATCGGCGGCCACTATGACCACCTGGGCATGGGAGCCTACGGCTCGCGGGCTGGTGGACGCAAAGAAATTCATAACGGAGCCGACGATAACGCAACGGGTACGGCGGCCGTTATTGAGCTGGCGCGCAGGTTCAATCAACGCGAAACTAAACCGGCACGTCGCCTGGTCTTCATTTGCTTCACCGCTGAAGAGATGGGCCTGCTTGGCGCACGGCACTATGTCGAGAATCCGCTGTATCCGCTGGAGAAAACGGTTGCGATGGTTAACTTCGACATGATCGGTTGGCTTCGCGACGATAAATTGACGATCTTCAACTGGAATTCATGCCCCGAATTTGGTCCGGTTTTGGACAAAGCCAATGAAGAGATTGGCCTTAATCTCCAAAAGCCGGCGCGAGGTTTCGGCGGTAGCGATCACCTTCCGTTTTTTCAACGCAAGATTCCGGTGATGTTTATCCACACCGGTTTGACGGGGACCTACCACACTCCCGAAGATGACTTTGAAACGCTGGATTGTGCCGGGGCGCTCAAGGTAATTGACTACACCGAACACGTCGTTGACGGCATTGCCAATCTCGAGAAGGCTCCCGTGTTTGGCACGCCAACATCGCCGCCTCGAGTTCGGTTGGGTGTGGTCCTGGTTAACGATACTGAAGCAAAAACGGTTACGATTGAGGCAGTCAACGATGACTCCATCGGCAAACGCTCAGGCTTGCAGGTAGGCGATGTGATTATGGCGATTGGCGACGAGGCAATTACCAGCCGCCGTCAAGTCACGCGCGCTGTCAGACGTGACACGGGCAAGACCATTAAGTTGAAAATCAAACGCGACGATGTAGAAATGGTTCTTAATGTGACGTTGAAAGCCGAAGTCTCTCAATAAGCAATAAGCCGTCCATCATTCGAGTCAGCCAGTCACAGGGCTTTGTGGCTGGCTTTTTTAACGGTAGCCGGATTCGTGAGAATTCGGGCAGCTTGATTTGAATGAACCAACCCGCATTTCTCAGTTAGGTGGGTCGAACTCGCACAACCACATGGTGGGTCGTCGCAAACTCGATTGTTTGAAATAACAAAATGTACTCGGGCCGCAAGGACTTAGAGCGAGTGAAGACCCAACAGCATCACCGTTTGCTCGACGCCACCCTACAGCCTGTGTGAAATGCGGGCTAAGAGTACGTGCTCAACGCCAATTGACCGGGATCCTTAGATGCGCCAAGTAGTTTTGGAAAGTTGGATTTCGTTATGGCCCAGCGATTCCTTACTTGTAATCTACGCTGCACCCACACCAAGATTGGTCTTTTCTCAGCGAATAACGGATACTTCGCGATTCGGCTGTGCGAAAATGGCTTAAAGACTTAGATTATTCAGCTGGTTCAGAGTTTCTTCGACCTGCTTACACTTCGGCAAATGTCAAACAACTTCGAACATTCTGCGTTTCGAAAAAAACTCCACGAGGTTATTTTTGGTGCGAACACGTTCGGTGGCGTGTTATTTGATGTCGTCCTGTTGATCGTCATCGTCTTGAGCATCATCGTCATCAGCCTCGAAACGGTTCAGGGCGTTGGCTGGGAGCTTGCTGATCCCAGTGATCCCTACAGCGACCACGTCCCTGGTCCTTATGGAAACCTGTTTTCCATTTTGAAATGGGTCTTCACCGGCCTCTTTACCATTGAATATTTGCTTCGCATTTACTGTGTGAATCGACCGACGAAGTACATTTTTAGTTTTTGGGGTATTGTCGACCTACTCGCTTTCCTGCCCGACTACATTTTACTTCTCGCCCATTACGATCCACACGGATTTGCAGTCATTCGCTCTTTGCGGCTGATTCGTGCCTTTCGAATTTTCAACCTTGGCTGGTTCCAACTTGAAGCCGACGATCTTGGCCACGCGATTTGGCGAGCTCGCGCAAAAATCATCGTCTTTCTCGCGATCGTGCTGATCCTGGTTACGGTAACCGGCACGATCATGTACGAAATCGAAAATGAACTTGCGGGAAACAAGAGCCAGTTTAAATCCATTCCCGATGGTATTTATTGGGCGATCGTGACGATGACAACTGTTGGTTTTGGCGACATCGTTCCAACGACGGTACCTGGTAAATTCCTTTCCGCGTTCCTGATCCTGGTCGGTTACAGCTTGATCATTGTGCCAACCGGTTTTGTAACAGCTGAAGTTATCGAATCAAGACGGCGCAAGATTACGGTGATCTCGTGTCCATCCTGCGTCTCCGAAGGACACGACGCGGACGCAAAATTCTGCAAATATTGTGGCGAGGCTCTTTAGCTGACCCTGCCGCAGCGTAGCTGGACTCCCGCTTCCGAAGACTCGTTTCGAACTGGCGCAGGCGCTTTGGAAACGCGCTTCTTGAGCGAGAGGACTCGCTCAACCAATGAATGGGAACCGCCTAGATTTTAATGTCGTACATATAATAGGGCATCCGTTTCATCCCCAGTTTTTCGTACAATTTTTGAGCTCTTTTGTTGTCGACTTCGACGTACAGTCGCACGAACATCGTGCCGGCTTCGCTGGCCAATTCAACGACGCGAGCATACAGTTCTGTAAAAACGCCTTGTCCCCGGTAATCTCGAAGGACGTATACCGATTGGATATACCACATGTTGCAGTTTCGCCAATCGGACCATTCGAAAGTGACCATCAGGCTTCCCACGACCTGCGAATCCAATTCAGCAACAAGGTAAAAGCCCTTGCTTGGATCGTCGAAAACAGCGCGTACTGCCTGGGTGACAACTTCGGGATCAAGCAACTTATTTTCGGTTTCCATGGCCATTTTCTGCTGAAAACTGGCAATCGTCAGCGCATCGTTTTGCTGTGCCTCGCGAATAATGATTTCCATGTTTGCGTCTTGCTCAAGCAATTTCCGATTCGAGTGACCAACCATCTGGAAGAACGGCCCCCTTAATGACGATAGGAATTCCGTCGCGAATGACACAAATGGGATGTTCCAAATTCGTTTCGTCGCGAGCGGTTTCGTTGATGATATTGACGTTTTTTCCGATGCAGCAATTCTTATCGATGATGCATCCTTGAATGAAGCTACCTGATCCAATCGCCATCGGGACACGATTGCTATCGGACTCGTCATTTCGTTCATAGAAATCACAGCCCATGATGATTGAGTCCTTGATTGTTACATTCGGCTCGATGATCGTTCGGAGGCCGATCACACTGTTCTCAATCATCACGCCATCGCCGATAATGCATCCATTTGAGATCAGGCTGCGACTCACTCTCACATTCGACATTTGAGTTGGCGGTAAAAATCGAGCGCGGGTGTAAATTGGCGCGTCCGGAGTCGTAAAATTGAATACGGGTGAGTCCTGAGCAAGTGCCAGGTTGCAATCGTAAAAGGATCGAATGGTTCCGATGTCTTCCCAATAGCCATCAAACAGATGCGTTTGCACGTGCCGCGTTTCGATGGCTGCCGGAAAGACCTCTTTTCCAAAGTCCGCGAATGGGTTCGAGTTCAAGACGTCTCGGAGAACTTCTCGATTGAAGACGTAGATGCCCATGCTGGCGAGACAATCACGGCCTTTGCTTTGAATGCCGCGCGCGTCGATCCAGGCGGGATCTGTTCGCACCGAGTCAATCTCCTCATCGGTTTGCGGCTTTTCCACAAAGCCTTTGATCCGGCCAGTGTTGTCAAGCCTCATCACGCCGAAACCGCGCGCCGCTTGTCGATCAACCGGCATGCAGGAAATCGTTACATCGGCTCCGCTCTCGCGATGAGTCGCAATCAAATCGCCGTAGTTCATGCGATAGAGCTGATCCCCCGAAAGAATCACGACGTAATCGATACCTGGTTGGTCGAAATAACGCAAATTCTTGCGGACGGCATCGGCAGTTCCCTGGTACCAGTCGGTTCCGGGACTCGCCGTTTCCTGTGCCGCGAGAAGTTCCACGAATCCGCCGCTGAAATTATCAAACGTGTAAGCGCGTCGTATATGCCCGTGCAGACTGACCGACATAAACTGAGTCAGCACGAAAATTTGTTCGATCCCACTATTAATACAGTTTGAGATCGGGATATCGATCAACCGATACATCCCTCCCAAGGGCACCGCGGGCTTTGATCGAATTGAAGTGAGCGGGGAAAGGCGAGAGCCCTTTCCACCGCCAAGAACCAATGCGATAGCATTTCGCATCTGCAAATTTCCCATAATTTTCCACCGACGAATGCGCCGCAGTTTTCCAAATTAGCGGTCCAGTTGATCGGCGAATCATCGCCATGGACCCATGGGCACAAGCATAGCCAATTTTGCAGTGGTCAGCTATCCAATTGAATCATGTCGTATCGGCGATTCTGCAAAACAGGCGCGAACTCCTGTCAAGCTGTTTCGATTGTTATGGAATTTAGCGGATGTGCGCGGCGAGTCTTACGTTGACCAACGTCGACTGAGATGCGAATTTCAGAGTTTGATTTGAGTTGACTTGCCGCTTGAGTTTGCGGAAAATTTTGTTTGCATTGCTCAACACACTTCGGGGACAATTTATCGCCTACGCCAAACCACGCAAACCAAAGCCGCGACCATACCGGGAAGCAGTTGACCCACAGACCATTCGCGTTGTCTGCTACGGGTGTTTTCGACCACAGAGGCATTGCTATTGTGATCACATTCCGTTGGTCCAGAACAAGACCCGCGTGCTTATTCTTCAGCATCAAAAGGAACGCACGCATCCATTCAATACGGCGCGCATGGTAACTCAGGCGTTAGAAAACTCCGTTTTGATTTATGGACGAAATGAGAATCTTAACCAAAGAGTTGCCGGGTTTATCCAATCGAGTGCGGCATTGCTTTATCCGGACCGCAATTCTCGTCTGCTTTCCGATTTAGACGAGGGTGAGCGTCCAGATCAATTGGTGATCCTTGACGGAACCTGGCATCACGCAAAAACCTTGTTGCGCGATATTCCGGCCGTCCGCGAATTGCCTCGTTATCAACTCGCCCCCGTGACTCCGGGGCAGTATCGTATTCGACTTGAACCAACTGACAAGTCGCTTTCAACCGTCGAAGCTGTCGTGACAGCGCTCAAGGCACTTGAGCCCGAAACGATTGGCTTGGATAGTTTGATCGAGTCTTTCCACAAAATGGTCGAAACTCAATTGGCTCATCCAAACGCAAAATACGACGGAATCGCACTCGAACAAAGAAAACAACCGAAGCCAAATATTCCTTACTGTTTGATTCATGACCTGGATAACGTGGTCATCGCGTATGGCGAATCGGCCGGTGGGGAACGTCAACTGGCCAAGAAAAACTCGGACCAACGACGGTTGCCCATCTACTGGGTCGCTCAAAGAATCGGGTCGAACGAACGTTTCAGGTGCGCGATTCATTACGAAAATCGACGGCACGGTTCCGATGTTTATGAGCACCTGGAACTGGAACCCCGTGATTTTGCCGACTCAGTTGGTTGCGAGGAGTTTCGTCACCGTTGGCATAATTTTTTACGCCCCAACGATACGCTGGCCGTGTACAACCAAAGTACGATAGATTTGTTAAGAAACATCGACGTTGAAGTTGGATCGCGACTCGTACTCAAGTGCGTCCAATTGAGTGGGGAACGCCGCAACGGTGCGTTGGAGAGCGTTCTGCGAAGGAACCGAATCGAGAGTGAACCGACACAAATTCGTGGGCGCGCGGGACGAAGGCTTGCAGGATTGTTGGCCTTCGTAAAACACTTGAACATAATCGGTCGCGAAATCGATGGGAGTTTTCAGGCGTAATCTTGGCCGTCTTTTGACGGGCAAGAGAGCCCAAAAATGATGACACGACGTGTTTTTTGATTTACCACTCAAAACGATGCTTAGGCAACTTTGCGGCATCACAAGGTGAGCCAAAATGAAACTGCGTTGTCTTTCTTAGTAGTGTGAGTCTCTCTCTGAACGACGAGTGCTTGTTGTGCCGCGCGTCGGAAACCTAAATAAACCGTTCAACGAATCGAGGATCGAGGGGGATATCCAAAACTTTGATATCACCGATCAAGTCGCGATGGAGTTGCGAGTCTTTGTTCATGATCAGCTTTCCAATCTCTGCCCAAGCCTGCTGTAATTTGGGTGACGACTCCATCCCCTTCATTTGCAAATCCGCTTCGAGATCAAGTGCGGCGGCAACCTTCAGATATTCGGGATTGGCATTTTCAATCGACAGAGCAAAACACAACGACGCCAGACTGTGACAAAGCTGATCAAAGATTCCGCCCTCGTCACCGAGCAGCAACGACTGATCCATAAATGTTTTTTGATACTTGGCGATGATCATCAAGATACGACGGCCTAGTACGCGGTTACGTTTGAATGCTCGTTTGACGTAACGCTGTTTTTCTGGAAACAGATTTTCGACACCGGACAGGTCGCCCGATGAGAACCACGATCCGATCACCGTTTTAGCAATGAACATTCCAAACTTGACCTTCGGCATCAAGCCAAAACTTCCCTTCGTTTCGGCGACGCCAATTGGCTCAAGATATTTGCCGCGAATGCTACGCGTCATCGCGTTGGGTGCGCCAACGTCCGAGAGAACAGGATTGGGACCCTCATAAACCGTCGCAATCATGAACTCATGCATGTTTTCGCCGATGTAGTTTTCGATTGGAAACTCTGGCATCCTGGATTCGTGACCGGTTGGCGAAGGGCCGGTCACGTCTGCTGTTCCCTCGTCTCCGGTCATCATGCGGGCAAATTTTCGACGTTCGTCGGTGTGTACGGATCGGCCACCCTGGATTTGGTAACAATTGACCGCCGTTTGCAGCAACGCTTTGGTTGCATAAACCTTGGCGATCATGCCTTGAGTTTCGTCTCTCACGCCGTTGGCCGCTAAACGGAAACAGAGATCACCCAGCTCGCGAGCCGCCAATCCATGCGTTGCCGCCCGGCCAACCCACGTCTCGATGCGGGGTGCGCTGCCGATCGGTTTGCCAAACGTGCTGCGAAAAGAAGTCCAACCTCCCGCGTTGGGAACGTCGTTTGCTGTCGGGCGAGTATCGTTGCCGGTTTTTTGAAATTCAGGATCGAGGACAATATGGGCAAGCAGTTTAAACGTTTTGGCAGCACTGTTGACACCGATTCCGCCCCGACCTTTCGCCAACGAGCTAAACGCTTGCGCAAGTCCCTTGCTGGGAGGTCCCAACAAGCAGCTGGCTGGAACGGCAAAATCCATCAAACGGAAACGGGCGTTCCACAAATAGTCGAAAGCGACTAAATCGTTGCGCTTCATGCGAAAGTTTTCGCTGTCGACCTTCGGGACTTCAAATATGATCATTCCCGAGTCGCGACCAGGTTTGAGGTCGTGACCTTCAAGTTTCACAATCAGGATGCAGACTCCGCCGTAGATCACGTTCGTGATGGGCCACTTCACGCCATTGATAATGTATCGATCGCCTTCAAGTCGGGCTGTCATCGAAAGCTTGCTCGGGTCGGCTCCCACACCCGGTTCGGTCAATGCGAACGAACCCAGCAACTCGCCCTTCGCCATTTTGGGTAAAAAACGTTTTTTTTGCTCTTCGGTACCGAAATCGAGAATCGGAGTTACGGGGCCGAGAAAGTTGTGAACTTCGAACATGACCGCCAAATCAGGATGCACAAAAGTCAAAGCCCGAAGTAACGGGCCGAGATCACCCAACTGGGCGCCGCTGCCGCCGTATTCTTTGGGAATTGCCAAACCAAAGAATCCTCGCTCCGCAAGCCCGTTGATGATGTCGTCGCGAAAGAGCATCTTTTTGTTATCAACCAGAGTGCCCTCCGTTTTTCGCGTCAACAAGAAATCCAGGCACGAGCTCATGACCTGGGCGACCGCGGGTGATGGTGAGAAGGTCCCGGCATGAAACTCACGAGCCTTTCCCGTTCCAAATAGCGACGCAATCGTCGGCGGCTCACCGGAGAACTGGTCTTCGGCCGTCCGATCGGCGTCGTCGAGCGTGGATAGCGCAGCGACTTCTGCAGCCGACTTACCCGCCTGTTGCAGGATCAGGGCCATCGCATCATCAGATGGCTTTTTTGACTGGTTGCCAGTACTTTGGGCTGACTCTTGTTCGGCTTCTTTGAGCATGGTTCTGTCTGGTATTTATATTGAATTCTGATGGGCTTCAATTCAATGAGGTTGTCCGCGAAACAAATACGAATATTTTGTCGTGAGATGTGATTCTACACAAAACATCGGCGATTTGACTGTAATTCAACTGTAAAATAGCCACGTTGATTAACCTGCTGACATTGACGTTTGGGGTGATGATGCCGACGTTAGGCGGAAACCCCAGCTTTGTCGAGAAAGTAGTGATTCGCTGCGTCAAAATTGTAGTTTTACGAGTCGCTCGCCGTAGCTCAGCCTGTCGCGGGCTGAGACGAGTCGGGGACAAACTCGCCTCCTGTTGTTGGGGCATATGAAAAGTTCAACATGATCGAGGTAAGAGAATACTTTCAGCGCGACTTGACAGAATACGAGGCCAGACAAATTGTCGCACTTACCGGGAAAGTGTGGCCCGATTCTCCGAAAACGATTAAATACCGTTTGCAGTACATTCTTGGCGCTGCAACCAGCGATGATCCAGAGCAACGAGACTGCAAACGATTCGTTGTGTGGGAGAACGACGCCGTGATTGCGCACGCAAGAACGTTTCGGCGCCGAATCTATGTAAACGATCAGACAATGGATATCTTGGCGCTTGCGAGCGTGTGTACGGATAAAACCGTTCGCGGACGAAGACTTGGATTGTCAATCGTGCGCAAAGCCTTTGAACAGGTTGATCTGGGCGAATTCAAATTCAGTCTCTTCCAAACGGGGGTGCCGCAATTTTATGAGAAGCTGAATTGTCGACTGGTTGACAACAAATTTGTTGACCGGACAAATTTCGAGGAACCGGAAAAAAATCCGTTTTGGGATCCATTCGTGATGATTTATCCCGCAAACGAAAACTGGCCTGCCGGTATGGTTGATCTGAATGGAAAGGGCTATTGAACGATAGCTAACAGTTCAAAGTGTCGAGGCAAATTCTCGGGGTTTTTCCAAAGGGTTTTGCTTTTGCGAGTATTGTTGTGAACGATTTAATTCTGCCAAAGAATTCACAGGAGAGATCAACCATGGACAAGCGACGTTTTCCGTTCTTCGTTTCGCACGATCAGAAATCTTCAAATTCGGACGATCCGCATACCCAGCGAGCCGACGATACGGAATTGCTTGACGCGTATTCGCGTGCGGTTACAACGGTGGTTGATGAGACGATTCCGACGGTCATCAGCGTGACTGGAACTGAAAAGCGAGGATCGGGTTCAGGTATTTTGTTGACAGCCGATGGATACGCTGTAACGAACAGCCATGTCGTTTCCGGACAACTTAAACTTGTCACAAAAACGTCGGACGGCGACCGCATCGAAGCAAAACTCGTGGGCGATGATCCGCCCCACGATTTGTCTTTGATCAAATTGCAAGCGCGAGAGCTTCCTTTTGCCACCCTCGGCGATTCCGATCGGTTGCAAGCAGGACAATTAGTTGTGGCGATGGGAAGTCCAATCGGGTTGCATTCAACCGTTTCGACCGGCGTCGTAAGTGCGCTTGGCCGCGGGATGCGAGGTGAATCGGGAAGGCTGATTGAGAACGTGATTCAGCATTCCGCTCCTATCAATCCGGGTAATTCCGGTGGGCCGCTAGTCGATACACGTTGCCAGGTCGTTGGAATCAATACGGCAATTATCGCCTACACACAGGGGATTGGCTTTGCGGTTCCCAGCAGTACGGTAAGCTCGTTCTTTTCACAGATTCTTGAGCATGGAAAAATCCGCAGGCATTCGCTAGGCATTTCAGCCGCGTCCGTACGATTATCACGCTCGGCTATCGTCGAATTCGACTTACTCACTGAATCAGCAGTGGAAATCATGGAACTCGTAAAAGGCGGCCCCGCTGACAAGTGCGGATTGAGAGTTGGCGATACGATCGTCGCCATCAACGATCGAGTTATCGAAACGGTTGATGACGTTCATCGGTTGTTGAACAAATTCGCTTCCTATGCTGAAATTGAGCTGACTATTATTCGAGGTGGTCAAAAAATCCGCTCCGAAGTCTTTTTTGGCTGATGCCTGAACGAAAACAGCTTTTCGCGATTGAGTTGGCGCATATGAATGAAACAGCAATTGGCTATTGTGATATTAAGCTGGGGCAGATCTTTGAGTCACATGAATACTTGATGGAGCTGGAAGAAATCAAGTCATTCGCAAGAGGCTATGACCCGCAGCCGATGCACTTGGACGAAGATGCAGCTGTCGTCGGTCCTTTTGGAAGGCTGACCGCCAGCGGCTGGCACACGCTCTCATTGACGATGAAATTGATGGCTGAGGCAAAACCGTTCGGAGCGACGGAGCTGGTTGGAGTGGGAGTCGACAGAATTGAATTCAAAAGGCCAGTCTACCCGGAAACGACGATCGCGGTTCGAGCCGAAGTGATTAACAAACGAGCATCGACGAAACCGGGGAGGGGATTTGTCAAAATGAAAGTTGAAACTCGTGACGTGACGGCGGGCGACGTCGTCGTTCGTCAGAATTGGACGGTAATGGTGCCCGCCTAATGCTGTCTTCATGAGCAGACTCGCAACAAAGCTCTCAATTCTGAGCATCACTTGTTGTCGCCCAGCAATTGGGACATTTGCAGCTACACTCAGTTCATTTCGAGATCGGGATTTCAATTTCGAAATTGCAGCGACGAAAGAGACACTGTCCATCCGAATCCGAACAAACATTGGCTAGCACAAATCCGCTGAGACTGACGGATTCGGTGTCTTTTTTGGTTTGATATTCAAACTCGATCGTTCGTGTTTCGTCTGATGTCGGTTCGTTCGTCTGTGCCCATTCAACGAGTTGCTGCGAAGGCGTGCCAGTCGTCGAGTCGTTAATCCAAACCTGCATTGGCATCGATTCGTTATTCCACTTGGCACCCTCTCCGTTGAACAACTGCAAATGGACACGTACAGATTCGCCAGCTGTGACGTGACTGGGAACAACCGTCGACAAGTGCCGGATCATCGGTCGTTTGGAATCAACTAGTTCGATTTTGGATTCCGGGTCGGGGTTCACTGCATCGGAATCGCCTGCGATTTGCTGTTTCGATGGCTGAGCGATCTCGGCACCGGCCAACGCGACTTTTAGCTCGACCGGTTTCTCGCCGCGTGCCGTGATGTCCGCAATCGCTTGATCGATCCAGTCATAAAAAGGATAAGGCTTGATGTTGCGAGGGCCATACTGCTCGATACGTCGACGCCAAATATATTGATTCGGCTTGCTTTCGCATGCGGTCGTCCAATATTGGGAAGCGGTTGCAAAGTCTTCCGGGGATCGACCGTGGCCAAAATCAAATTTTTCTCGATATGCAACTCCGAGTCGAAAATTAATCACCGGTACAAGTTTTTTCGCGGACTGGTCGGTTGTAACACGCGCGGACTTCAGTGCCCGGGAGTAAGCGGAAATCGTCTTTTCGGCGTTACCGTTTTTCATGTGTTCGTCGCCGAGCAGCACTAATTCTTCAACGGATGTATCCGGCGTTAAGGTTGTCAGGGGTTGGGCATCCTTGTTTTCCAACATAGGGGCCGTCGTTTTCGGAGGATTGCGTTTTTCGGTAATCAGTTTCTTGATTTGATTCGATCGAGGCCTCGTGTTTTGTACAATTCCGTATTCATCAATCAAGATCGCTACCGGCACAACATCAATTCCGATACTGGTCATTTGATCTTGAACGATTGGCCAATCAAATTGTTTCCATTGGGCGTATAGTCTCGCGCGTTCGGCGTGTTGTTCTTGAACAACCCCGAGGATCACTAGTCCCCCGTTTTCGCGAAGTTCTTTGGTTGCATTGTGCCACACGGGCACACGAACTCGGCAACCGGCTCACCAAGAAGCAAAGTGCAAGAGGAGAACTTTTTTTCCTCGATAATCCGAAAGTTTTGTGCGCGAACTGTCCTGGATGTTTGGCAATGAAAAGTCCGGATGAGGTCGTCCAACCACAGGTTGGTAACTGGTGGCAACAGAACCTGTCTGAGCCAGTGCCGTGCCCGGGTTACAAGCGAGAATCAGCGAGGTGATCAAAATACAGGTGATTGTTCGATTTTGGAGCATCGTGTTCACCAAATGTTTCTTCCCCACGACAATCTTTTTCGGTCATAAAAAAGCTATCGATGGCAATGTTATTGATGGCATCAGTTGTCGCAACTGAAATAATAGGTACGCTGTAATCGAAACCACGTTACTTTAAACGGTCAAGCATTTCAAATCAGGCCTGCGTGTTAGCTGGCGATCAGTCAATGGCAAAAAAATTTGATCCGATGCACGAATGGCTCGGTATTTCGCCGGCTGAGCAACCACCAAGTCATTATCGGCTGTTGGGTATCGAAAAATTCGAATCGCGCCCTGACGTCATTCAATCGGCAGCCAATCGTTTGAAAGATCTGCTTCAAAAAAACGCTACGGCAGGACATGGTGAAGATGCTAAGGATCTCTATGAGGAGGTCAAAAAGGCCAAGAAGATTCTGCTAAATGAAGAGCGAAAGGCGATCTACGACCGTCTTCTGGCAAAGGAATCTCGAAAAAGATTTGTTGCGCCCAGTCGCTCTGCCAGAAATCACAAGTTGGAGGAATCTGACGTCGACCATGAGTTGAGGCGGAAGGAACTGTCGTCTTACCAGGCTAAACCCGGTTTGCCAACCGCGATGGTCCTGGCTTGCGTTGGATTGATGTTACTGGCGACGATTTTGGGCGTAGTTCTCATCGTGACTTTCGGCCAGCGACGTTCAGCTGAATTGCCGACGGTTCCGGTCAGTGAAAATTTAGAACTCGAAAAGAAAGAACCGGATCCCGATATAAACAAAGTTAATGGCGAAACGAATCCGCCGTCATCTAATCCCGTACCGGAAAAACCCAAGCCAGCCGTGCTCGATTCTGACCCCGGCGAAATTGTTTCAGCCCCGCTGGACCCTCCGATAGGCCCGATTGCAAAGAAACAACCTTCACCAATGAATGAAAAACCGCTGACAGCGAATGTCAATGGAAATACCGGTGGCAAAAAAGGAACGGCACCGAATGCGCATTCCCACTGGGAGGAGATGTTTGGGCTCCAAAGTGCCTTGAAGGGTCGCGTCCAAAAAGTGCATATCAGCCAGTCGGGAAAAACGCGCTACATTTATTTTTCGACAGATCAACGCGACGCGATGGTCTACCTTTACCGGAGGCTTGTTGGCGATGAATTGTCCGAAGAGTTTTTGCAACGACTCAACGGCAAGCTAATTCGGGTAACAGGAAAAGTTGGACGCGATATTGGAACAAAACGAATTGGCATTACGATTGAAAATGAAAGCCAGATCGAGATATTGGATTAAGAGAGGCGAGTAGCTAGAAGCGAAAGGGCGGGCGAATTTCGTCTCTCGTCTCTCACAGCTAGTCCGCTAATTCATCGATGTCCGAAACGTCATGACTTTCGGGTAGATCCTGGATCGTTTCCAAACCGAACAGATCCAGAAAACGATCGGTCGTCCGAAAGAGCTTTTGAGTCGGCAACGAT
>JAHEJI010000229.1 GCA_024638965.1 Planctomycetaceae bacterium | reverse complement strand
TCCCATACTACTTTACACTTTGTCCGGAACACTTACGGCCACTGGCGGTGATTCGGCAGGTTTGAACGGCGCGACGATGACTGTCAGAGGGTTGTATGATAACCTCAACGGTGTTTATATCGAACGTTTTGGTTTACCAGCCATAGCCGCACTCAGCGCGGACATTTTAATTGCGGGAGCCCCGAATGGGGCCAATGACGGCAAATGGGACTTCACTCAAGACGTGGCATTCTATCCAACATTTGCCGGAACCTTCACTGAACCAGACGGATTGTTTACCGAGGCCTTTATCGGCTCAGATCTCTTTCAATGGGGAGGGAACACAGATCCAAGTGCTGGTTCGGCCAACGCAGTGATTGGTGGTGTGGTCGAATTGGACGATTTTGCCCCTGCGAACTACACGGGATTTGGGTTGCTTAATCTTACGACTGGCGAAGGCTACTCGTTGGACAACGTAAGAATCGATGCCACAAAGGTCCCCGAGCCCGCTTCGGCTTCGTTGCTCGCAATCGGATTGGTTGGCGCTTTACTTCGACGCCGTAGAGTTGCGTAAGCGCTGTAACTTAATTTAATCGACAATTACATAATCGGCGGAGTTCCAATGGACTCGGCCGATTTTTTTTTAATCGATCTTGGATCTTCAACATAGTGATTGCCGAACTTCTTTCACCTGGCGCTACTCTACGACTGTCAAAGTGTGCGACTTCAAAACGGTCAAGCGAGTGTGATCTCGGATGTCGATACGATCAATGACCTGATTTTTGGTGATCGCGACGCGGTGAGTTTAGCGGCGGAGCAAATACTGCAGACTGGCAGATCCAGCTCAGGACTTACGACGAATTCTGCAAAAGTGTTCCAAACACAGCCGGCAAAATCATCGACTTTTTTTGAATGCCAACAAGATTGGGCTCAATTCGTCTAAACGCCGAAACGGGAAATCCGTATAATCGACCGCAATCGTGGGCTATCTCGCCTAGGTTAACATTTCTCTACGATTCACAATTCAATCTGCGCAGGCTTTGTTCCAATGAATTACGTCCTAAATTCTCACCGATTTCTTGTTTTGAACCTGATCGGGATGGTGGCCTTCTCGGCTTTCGTTTTACCCGCACCGGCCAATGGACAGGATAGTAAATTGGTCAAGCTGCTTTCGATTCGACCGCGCCATTCAGGTTTCGAATATGATCAACGCTCGCAGAGCGAAATCGAGAAGTGCAAATTACAAGCGCCTGCTGCGGACTCAGGGAAACGCGGTTACATCGTAATTGACGAAAACGGGCGGACTCTTCGGCAGTTTTTGGACAACAATGCGGACGACCGTCTTGACCAGTGGTCGTACTACAAAGACGGAATTGAAGTCTATCGTGACCTTGATACCAACTTTGACAGTAAGGCTGATCAACACCGCTGGATGGGTACGGCTGGCCTGCGTTGGGGACTAGATACCAACCAGGATGGGACGATTGATACGTGGCGAATGATCTCTGCCGAAGAAGTCGCATCCGAAGTGTTTGAGGCGATCAAAGACGGCGATAGTGCACGCTTTAAACGTGTGTTGCTTTCCGAACGCGAGCTGAAAGACTTGGGCCTCGGCGAAAAACTGAACGATACGGTCAGCCAAAGCTTGAAAAATGCCGTCGGCAAATTTAATGACTTTGCGAAGAAACAGCGGTTGATTTCCACGAAGTCGACCTGGGTTCACTTTGGCACCAGTCAACCAAGTCTGGTTGCCGCCGGCAATTCGGGCAGCGAAAAAGATGTCATTGTTTATGATCACGCTTCCGCTGTATTTCGAAATGGAAATGACTACGAACAAGTCGCTATTGGCACAGTCGTTCAAGTTGCACCGAATTCATGGCGAGCCGCTGAGCTCCCTCAAATGGTGATTGAAGGAAAAGCGGTCGCCAACGGTGGGATCTTGTTTCAAATCCCGGGCTTCAGCAGTGGCGCCTCCGGAGTCGCGCAAGCGAATCCCGCCGACGAAAAATTCGCAAAACTATTTAGCGACCTCGATAAGATTGACAAGTTGGCGGCCAAAGCCAAAAAACAATCAGACATTGAATCTCTGGAAGCTCAACGAGCAAAATTAAAGACCCTCTTGATAGAGAATTCCCGCTCCGAGGATCGAACGAACTGGATCGAAAGTCTCGCGGATACCGTAACCGATGCTTATCAGCGAGACCGGTATCCTGGCGGTTTGACGTTCCTGGCAGGCTATCAACGCAAACTCAAAAGTGCTGGGCAAACGGGAGGTCTGGACTATATCGCTTGGAGAATGTTAAACACCAAGTTTTCCAAAGCGATTGACGAAGGAGATCAACGAAAACGGTCTGAGGCGACTGAAGAATTCGTCGAGGATATGGAGGCTTTTGCAAAATCTCATCCGAACAGTCGGTTTGGGGCAGAGTGTTTGAACAACTTGGGCATGCATTACGAAATCGCGGACCGACAGAATCCTAAACGGGCGGTTGAGTGGTATCGAAAATGTGCAAGCTCTTTTCCGAGCAGCGATTTTGGAAAGAAAGCGGCCGGAGCAATCATTCGCCTCGGCTCACAAGGCAAGAAGGTCAATTTCGAAGGCAAGACGATCGACGGTCGTACGTTTAGTCTTCAAAAGCAATATGCGAAAAAGCCAGGCAAGATCGTTGTTATTCATTACTGGGCGACGTGGTGCGATGTCTGTATCGCAGAGTTTGAATCGCTGCAACGACTTGGTGAAAAGTACAAAGATGACCTGATCATCATCGGTGCCAACATTGACGACGAAACGAAAGACTTCACGGCATTCATGAAGAAAAACCGCAGTCTGCGTTGGACTCAGTTACATGAACCCGGGGGTGTCGAAAAGAGTTCTTTGGCGCATCAACTAGGCCCCTCTTCGTTGCCACTGGTGGTTCTGTTTGATTCGCAAGGCAGATTGGTCGAGTCAGGAATTCCGGTTGATGAGCTTGATCGTGAAATCCAGCGGCTGACGCGAAAGACAAAGTAGCGCCCCCTTCAAGGAAAAGGAAGTCCTCCGCATTGGGCTATCAATAATAATGTATCCGCATTTTCTTGGAATTGGCGCGCAAAAAGCCGGATCTACCTGGCTGCATCACAATCTGCAGCACCATCCTGGTATCTATTTGCCGCCTTTGAAGGAGTTGCATTACTTCGACAACCAGCACCACAGCCTCTTCACGCGGCTGAAGCAGAAGAAGGCTTATTACCGGATCGCCGTACAAGATTTTAAAGACGAGATCACCCGGCTGGGTTTTCTCCAGCACTCGAGCAAACTCGTTTGGCTTACCCGTTATCTGTTTTGGCCCCGGAGTGACCCATGGTATGCATCCTTGTTTCCGGATCGTGAAGATATCGTCTGTGGGGAAATCACACCCGCCTATGGAATTTTGAACGATTCCGTTCTTAAGCAAATTGCCCACTGCATGCCGCAAACCAAAATCATCTACTTGCTCCGCAATCCCATTCATCGTTCGTTGTCAGCGTTACAGATGTTCGAGAGTACAAGAAACCGTAACGTCGAGACACTTCCACCAAACCAAATCATCCAAATGTTGTTGAGTGAAGGGATATTTCGACAAAGCGACTATCTGGTCAATCTTGGCCGCTGGGAACGATTTTTTGAGCGGGGGCAATTTTTTGTTGGCTTTATGGATGAAGTGCAAAATAGTCCGACGAAGTTGCTGCGAAAAATTCTTCAGTTTCTTGAAGTCGATTCGGATGAAGCGTTTATCCCAGAAACGATTTCAACGGCCCGCAACGTTCGCAGGAAAGGCACCATTCCCGAGCCCGTGTTAGCTACAATCACTGAGTTTTATTTCGACAAGATCGTCGAGCTACACGATCGATTCGACAACGAGTATACCGCCAGCTGGCTTCGCGAAGCGCAAGACTGTCTCAGCGACCGAGCGAGTACGCGGACAACGTCGCTGTTACAAAACCGGAAGCAAGCTGGCTGAGTCGCGTTTTCCAGCATAAATCGGGAAAAAGGAAGGACGGTCGTGTTGGCCGTCTTTTTTCTTTGGGTGACAGATGTAAACTGTCAACGGGTGCGATTTGTCCGGTAAGTATGTCGGTGGAGAGAATCGAATGAATATTAAATCCTCGTTGTTGTGCATGCTTTGTTTGCTGATGCCGGGAGTAACTGCCTGGTCGCAATCTCCGCTTACCGATCACACTTTTCAGCTCGACGATCAGGCTAAATCACCGCCAGCCGATATTAAAGAGCTGAGTTGGTTGCATGGTTTCTGGATTGGCGAAGGCCTGGGCGGCCAAGTGGATGTAAGTTGGAGCGCCCCGGCCGCCGGAACGATGGCCGGAACGTTTCGATTAATTAAAAACAACCAAATCGAATTTTCCGAGTTCGTTGAAATCAGTCAAAAAGATGGCAGCCTTGTTCTAAAAGTGAAACACTTTGATCGCGAACTCATAGGCTGGGAACCGAAAGATAAATTTTTGGAATTCGCTTTAGTAAGACTCGATGACAAAGCCGCCATTTTTGATGGTTTGACGTATCTGATTGACGATCAGGGTAATCTGCGTGCCTACGTGGCAATGAAACAGAAAGACGGCACCTTCAAGGACGGTAGTTTTTTGTTACACCGTGAATCTTCAAGTGATCTGGCGAACGGCGAGGTCAAGAGAACCTTTGCAATTGAACTTCCGGATGATCCAGAGGCAGTCATCATCACCTATAACACAGTGGGTGGATATCGTGCACCCACTCCCGCCGGCTTTGAGCCGACACCTTTGTTCCGTTTATTGGCGAATGGAAAAGTCCTGGTTGGTCGCAACAATCCGAATTCTCTGGAATTGGAATACCAGATGACGAAGGAGGAGTTTAACGATCTCTTGGAGGATGTGGTCAACAAGAAAAGAGTGTTCGATATCACAACGGATGGGTTGAAAAAGCAAATTGAGGAAACTGGAAAATCTTTTCGTCTAGTGGACGCGCCGACTCACCGATTTTCAATCAATCTGGCGAACGAACTACATGAAGTCGAATGTTACGGATTGACCAGCATCTACAAGACGTATAACGAAGTTGAAGACTTGCAGGCATTGGCGGCAATGCATAAGAAATTCATGTTTTATCGCTCCCGAGCCGCGCTGGGAACGGAAGCCGAAGTCGACGAACTGGTTCAGGAAATTGCCAGGAAATATAAAAAGAGATTTTCAACGGGTGATCCTCTGACTCTCGAGCACTTAACCTACGCAAGCGTCGACAAAGACGGGAATATGGATGCCCAATTCACTCGGGTCGAATACGAAAACGACCAGCCCCAGTTTATTTACAATTGTTTCGTCCGGAGACGAGGTGGTAAGACCTCTGTGAATTTTGCGCGTTCATTGGTTAGGTAATTTTCGGACGCAACCGCGGTTGGCAGGTTACTATCAAGCGACACCGCGAATATAAACAATTCAACAAAAGGCGGCAAAAAATGGCTTGCGGTGGACTTGTTCGAACGAATATCGTCATGGTAGTTATCGCGATAACTGCTGGGGCTTTGAATTCGCTGTGGGCTCAGGATTGGACTGAGTTTCGCGGTCCTGGCGGAACCGGTCACGCGGTTGCCAACGACCTCCCGGTAAAGTGGACGGAATCCAATTACAAATGGAAAATCGAGATTCCCGGTCGCGGGTGGTCTTCCCCCGTCCTGTTTGAAAACGAAATCTGGATCACGACGGCGCTGGAAAGAAAAGCGACAGGCGTTGAGAAAGAAGAGATGTTAAAGGCGGCTACAATGGCTGGACTGGCTCCTTATTCTCGCGTGCAACTTCAAGCGATCTGCATCGACAAAGAAAGCGGTTCCGTTCTTCATACGTCTGAACTGTTTGACATCAAACGACCACCGCTGCTTCATTCGATGAATAGTTTCGCTTCGCCCACGAGTGTCATCGATGGAGATTTTGTGTACTGCAATTTCGGGACGATGGGCACGGCTTGCGTCAATCGCTCCGAGGGTAAGGTCGTGTGGAGGAATCAGGAACAAAAGCTGGATCATGAAACAGGTCCAGGGTCGTCACCCATTATCTGGCGCGACCTGTTGATTTTTCATTGTGACGGCACCGATCACCAGTTCGTCGTCGCACTTGACAAGGCGACGGGCAAAGAAGTCTGGAGGCAAAAACGGTCGGGCAAAATGTCAGATAAAGGGATGATGAAAAAGGCTTACAGTACACCCACTCTCGTGACTAATTCCAAAGGGCAGGATGAACTTCTGTCAGCCGGCGCGAATTGGCTTTATTCCTATGATCCTGCGACGGGAAAAGAACTTTGGAAAGCGTCTTATGGTCAACTCGGGTTTTCGAATGTGCCGCGTCCGATCGTGGGTCACGGAATGATCTACCTTTGTACTGGCTTCATGAGATCCGCGATGTTGGCTTTCCGTTATGAGGGCAAGGACAAAATCGACGATTCGGATATCGTTTGGCGATACGATACTCAGGTCCCGACGATGCCCTCTCCGATTCTGGTAAACGATCTGTTGTTTATGGTCAGTGATCGCGGAATTGCGACTTGCCTGAACGCAAAAACCGGAAAGAAGAAGTGGCAGAAAAGATTGAGTGGCGAGTTTTCTTCTTCACCGATATTGGCGGACGGACATCTGTATTTTGGCAATCGTGCGGGCGATGTGATGGTCGTGAAGCCTGCTGCTGAATTTGAGCTGGTCGCAACCAACAAACTGGACTCCGCCGTCATGGCCACACCAGCTGCCAGTGGTGAGAACTTAATTGTACGGACGGCAAATTCTCTGTATTGCATCCAGCAGAACGATCGAAGTAACTAATCGCGAGATCTCGCTGGTTGGACTAAGATTCAGAAATAGCTCCCACAGGGCGTTGTTTTCGATAGCTTTTCAAAAGAACTTCCAACGCTCGTTCGCCTTCGCAAAACCGATTTCCCGAACAACCATAAACCGCGACCACATCAAATCCTCGCCCCTCCACCGCATGATCAAGCAGGTCTTCCGCCGACAGACAATATCGACCCGCACGCGGTGTTAATTCGAAATAAATGTCGCCGATTCCATGGTAGGCTCGGTAGACCACTTCGGTGCAAACCAGTTTATCGGATCGCCGAAAGTCAAACTCAAAATCATACGACTTGCCTTCATGCGCGATCGCTCGTGTCACGCCGTCTCGAAGCTGTTCTTTTGCTAACCGCGGTCGCAAAACCACAAACGCATCCACGCTTAGCGTATCATCCAGCTGCCGAAATAACACGCCATCTTTTCGTGCCTCAAGGATTCTCACCGGATCTTCGCTGGTTTTCCATCGCTCGTCGGACATCTCAATTCCTAGTTCGCGACGCGATTCGGCAGTTCCAATGTGCAAAGCACCGTGCGGCCAAAACCCGGGCAAGAACAAATTCGAAGCAGCATCGTCGTGACGCGTGATAATCACGTCTCCTGGTTTTAGCACTCTCGCGATTTTGCGACGAACACCAGGCGTCACCCGTTTTCGCTTCCACTTCATTCGCAGCTCTGAAATCACGCTGCCCGACGCTTTGAACAATGCAAACATTACGCTCTGGTATCCGGAGCGATGGCGCCGAAATAACGAGTGGAGCCGATATTTTAGGTACCCCATCGCGTAATATCGTTTACTGTTCTCGATGAATTCTTCTTCCAGGATCAAGATATCAAGGACCGGCCCGATAACGGGATGCCCCTGGAATCTCATTAGCTCTTCACGATGAGTCACCCAATAATTGACGCCGTCCAGAAAAGTCAAAATGTTTGGAGGAGAGGTCAAAGATCTGTAAATCTTCGTGAATTGTTTCCTCGGTATGCCAAACCTGGGTTCCGCCTCATCCAGTTTTTTCCGAATGACGCTGTCTTTACGGAAGGTATCGATCAAAAATCGCCCGGAGCGAACCAACAGGCATGCGGTACAGAACGCGACGATGAACAGTTCAGGGCGTTGCGGTTTCACCAACTTCAAGTCGGCGCGCACAAGCGGAGCCAAATCCAACAAGCTCGAAAACAACACGGCTCGAGTCGTAAGGTATCGCGAAAAGATATTTCTGACGACCTCGTCTTCGTCAGGAAGAAGATACCCTCGCTCCGCCGCCTTTAAGACTCGGGCAACGTCGTCTTTGATCGTGTCGTGTTGAGGCAACAAGGGAGCAACCGTCGTGATTGCTCTCGCCGAGCCCATTACGATTTTGTCGATTTCTGAATCTTGCATCATGCAGTATGTTTACCAGTACCACGCGAATCCAACGAGGCGAATTTTACACGAATACCGACCGCAGGCCAAAACTACGGGAGCTACTCGCTGGAAACAACTTTTCGTGCGCCGATTTCCAAACTAGGATCGATGCACATTTTCCGTCAATTCCGCGCAGGTCTAGAGATGAAGCGATATAAAACCATTGAAGCCTATTTGGATGATCTTGAACAATGGAAAGACGAGATTTTGAAGATTCGCGATGTGCTCCGCTCCTCGGGACTCGAGGAGACCATGAAATGGGGAATGCCGACTTATACCTATGGCGGCAAAAACGTAGCTGGAGTTGCGAACTTCAAGAATCATTTCGCCTTGTGGTTTTTTCAAGGTGCATTGTTGAAAGATGACAAACGCGTTTTGGTGAATGCACAAGAGGGACGAACCAAGGCGCTCCGACAATGGCGAATGACATCGAATTCGGACATCAAAGTCCGTACGATCAAGGCCTACGTCAAAGAGGCGATTGAATTAGCCGGCTCTGGAAAAGAAATCAAAGCCGATCGTTCTAAACCGGTGATTGTGCCTCCCGAATTGAAAAAGGCTTTTGCCAAACACAAAAAAGCCCACTCGAAATTCGTTGAATTTGGAAAAGGGAAACAACGAGAATACGCAGAATAAATAACCGTGCGCGATTTTGACTCACGCAGCTAGTTGTAATTGGAACTGTTTTTTTCTTCGTCGATTGTAACGCGTTACGAATTTTCGGACATCTTTCATGAGGTCGTCGAGTGCGGGG
>JAHEJI010000044.1:18828-31060 GCA_024638965.1 Planctomycetaceae bacterium | reverse complement strand
ACGATCAATCATCGGAAGCCTCCAGTTATACGATTGATGTCATAATTGGCCTTAGGGCATGAGGGATCCAGCCGGGGCCGTAAACGACTCCCTTTGTTGTTGTTCCAGCTTTTTGGCATTTGCCCAGGCTATCTGTCAAGCAACCGTTATGCCATTTCCTCAAACACGCGGAATTGCCGGTTCCCCAACGCAGCCAGGCACACAAGCGAGCGATTGGGCACACCACACAACCCCTGGGTAACGAACAAATTAGACTATCTGACTGCGGCACGTCCTTTGCAATAATTGCCACCGTAATGACGGTAGAAAACCAAGGCAAGCAAAGGAAGGTGAACGATGATCAAGACCATGCGATTGACCACCCTTTTTCTCATTGCATTTTCGTTTGCTCCCCTGGTGGTTAAAGCGGATGTTCGAACTGGCCAAAACTTAATCATCGATGCCGATGAAACCGTTGACGATGACTTATACATTTTCGCGGAAACAGTGACCGTCGACGGAACCATCAAGGGTGACTTAATTGCGTTTGGCAGACAAGTCGTGGTGAACGGAACTCTCGAAGGAGATCTGATCGCTTCGGGGCAAAGCGTGATCTTAAACGGCAAAGTTCTCGATGATGTAAGAATTGCAGGCCAAACGTTGACCCTTCAGTCCCGGGCCGATGTGGGTGACGACCTTATTGCCGCAGGTTTCAGCCTTGACTGCGCCAGCGAAAGTCATGTGGTCGGAGACGTCAAGTTTGCCGGTTATCAGGCGATATTTGCCGGTAACGTAGATCGTGACGTAGACAGTGCTACAGCCAACTGCGAACTGAAGGGTCAATTTGGCGGAAACGTAAACCTTGCTGTCAATGGCAACGATACACCGCCGCCAACATGGCTCTTTCAATCGCCCATAACCATCGTTCCGAGAGGATTGACCGTTGACAGTACTGCACGAATTGAAGGTGATCTCAATTACGAAGCCGTGAGAGAAGCCAGTATTTCTCCGGGTGCTTCCATCGTCGGCGACGTGAACTTCAACCAGATTGACCCGGCAACGGGTTCAGTCGACGAGCCTCCAACGATTGCAAATCGTATAATTTCAACGGTTAAGCAATTTGCGGCTCTACTGGTGGTGGGATTGATCGTGGTTTTCGCTTTTCCAAAATGGACGCGCAACGTAACTGAAAACGTACAGCAACGACCGTTAGCTTGTATAGGCTGGGGACTGCTCAGTATCGTCGGAGTTTTTGTCGGAGTGATTCTGCTCTTGGTCGGCACAATCGCGATCGCCATCCTCTTGGGGCTTGTTTCGCTGGAGAGCCTGTTGCCCGCCTGGTTGGCCGTTGGCGTATTTGCAACGAGCGGTCTAATCGTCGGATTTGCAGTCTTTGCGACGTGGGTGGCCAAGGTTCTCGTCGGTGTCTCGGCGGGCAACCTGATGATCAGTGGTAAAGAGTGGACGCCTAACAAGAAGCTATGGTCACTCGTGATTGGCCTGCTGGTGTTTGTCGCGCTCTGCGCCATTCCGATGGCCGGAGGCATCATCAGCCTTGTCGTCACTTTGTGCGGAATTGGTGCAGCGGCAATCTGTCTGTTAACCAAGTCCAAAACCGAACACTCAAAACCAAAAACGATCCCAATCCAACAAGTGGTCTAATGAATCGAAACAACCCATGACCTTCACGGAAAATCATTGAACCTGCTTGGAGACAACCAATGTCTGAGCGCTTGATAGCTGTACCAACGATGCATGAAGATCATCGTAATTGGCAAAGCATCCTTTCGATGTGGCAACAGGATCTGAAATCCTGGGACAAGCAACTCGAAAAAGGTCTGTCTCAAATTGAAGAACTTCAGAAAATGTTGGCATATCTACACAAGATTCTCGTGGATCACAAGAAGGCGATTGAGCGGCGGGAAGAGAGCCTGCGAATGCACGAGCATGATCTCGCCAGTTGCGAACGACTTGGGATGGGGTACCTGGAGGCGCTGACATTGAAGCATCTCGACATGAAACGGCAGGTCGATCGAACCAGTCTGGATCATGAACAAATTAAGAAACACCATCACAATTTGATGGCCAAGCTCGCGGAACTCGTGACAACGATGAATACGTCGGTGTAGCTAATGGCTCAAACAAACGATCCCAAAATCAATCCTCGTCGGAAATCGGTGCTGCAAAAGCGATATGACAGCACTGCCATATGGACAATCCCGAACATCATCAGTTTTGCGCGGCTGATTGGCACCTTTGTCTTGATTGGTATCGCGGTTGCCGAATTGAGGTTTTGGTTTGTTGGCATTTACGCCGTGTTAGGCATTTCCGATTGGGTAGACGGAGTTTATGCGCGCTGGATGAACCAACGAAGTGAGTTGGGCGCGAAGCTGGATACGGTCGCCGACGCGTTTCTTAACGTGACGTTGATGATTGGTATTTTGATCCTTTGTCCTGAAACATTACAGAAAGAATTCGTCTGGTTTTTGATCGCAGTTTCAAGCTACCTCGCCGCAGTCAGTCTGGGCCTCTGGAAATATCGACGCGTTACGGCCTACCACACTTACGCGGCCAAGATAACTCACGGACTCGTTTGGATTGCCGCCATCTTTCTGCTGCTTCAATGGTCAGTTTGGCCACTCCGGGTCGCTGCCTTTGCGGCTACAATTACCAATCTCGAAACTATCGCGATTACCTGCTCACTGGAAAAGTGGCAAGCCGACGTACCGTCGCTGTTTAGTGTTTCCCGTTTGCGAACGTCGACAGCTGATCAAGAAGACATCGTGGAGGACAAGCTGCCAGAGGGAGAAGCAACGTAATAAACGTTTTTAATCATTGATTGAGGCTAAACCGATGAACTCTGCAACCAACACGCAATCGAGACTCACGTCACTGGATGACTACCGGCGACTGTGTGAGACGTTTCGATTGGAATGCCCTGAATATTTCAATTTCGGATTCGATGTCGTCGATGAATGGGCAAGAAAACGCCCTGACCATCCCGCCATGCGATGGGTAAGCGCTGACGGTCAAGATCGAACGATCTCATTTGCTTCAATGGCAAGTCGTTCGAATCAAGTCGCCAACGCACTGCTTGAGCTTGGCGTGCGGCATGGTGATCAAGCGCTCGTTGAGCTGCCCAACGTCGTTGAATGGTGGGAGACGATGATTGGCTTGACAAAAGCCAGTATCATCGCCATTCCGGGAACAACTCTGCTCACGGAAAAAGACATCGAGTATCGCGTCAAGGCCGCTGACATCGACGCTGTCGTGACCGATACGGCTGGAGCAAAAAAAGTTGATAATATTTTCGCTGAACTTCCGGATTTGCAGTTCAAAATCAACGTCGACAAAGAACCACGAAGGGGTTGGCATGGTTACGAGGAGTTGGTGTCCGATGCTTCTCAGGAACCGCAGCTCGAACGAACGAGAAGCGATCAACCAGCGCTGATCTACTTCACATCCGGAACCACGGGTCCGCCGAAAATGGTCATGCACACGCACGCCAGTTACGGAATTGGACACCAACTCACGGCGCGGTTTTGGTTGGGCCTTGAGCCGGATGAGCTTCACTGGAACCTCTCGGACACGGGTTGGGCCAAGACCGCCTACTCGGGCTTGTTTGGGCCCTGGATCGCCGGCTCAACAATATTTGTGCGACACCGACCTGGAAAATTCGACCCACGTGATGTCCTGACATGTTTGACTGAATACCCCATCAATAGCTTTTGCGCTCCGCCAACCATTTATCGAATGCTAGTTCAAGAGGATCTATCGAAGTTTCGTCCTCAGGCGCTGCGACGGTGTATGGCAGCGGGCGAGCCATTGAATGTCAGCGTGCTTAATGCATGGCGTGAGGCAACCGGCCTGACCATTCGCGAAGCTTATGGCCAAACCGAGACCGTGATTCTTTGCTCAAGCATTCCTGACCTTGAGGTAAAACCCGGGTCGATGGGATTGCCGCCGCCCGGAATGCAAGTCGCCGTGGTCGACGAAAACGGCAACCGGCAACCACCGGGAGAACCGGGTGCAATTGCGGTCCGCGCAAAACCAGATCCGCCGATCGGTTTATTTCGGGGTTACTGGAAAGACCCAGACGCCACGGCTAAGAGTTACCGACACGGTTGGTATTTAACGGGTGACTGCGCCTGCACGGACGAAGACGGCTATTTCTGGTTTGTCGCCCGCGCCGATGACATCATCACCAGTGCGGCTTATCGAATCGGACCCTTTGAAGTCGAAAACGCCCTAATGGAACATCCAGCCGTTGTCGAAGTCGCCGTTGTTGGCAAACCTGATCCGGAACGAACCGAGATCGTAAAGGCTTTTATCGTTCTTGCAGACGGCTACGAACCCACCGATGAACTTGTACGCGAGCTTCAGGAGCATACGAAAAACGCAACGGCCCCTTACAAATATCCACGGGAAATCGAATTCATGGACCAACTGCCAAAGACGCACAGCGAAAAGATTCGTCGAGTGGAATTGCGGCGACGATCGTAGGCGAACACAGCGGTGATAGTCAATGATTCGCCCGACCATCTGACGTCCCAAATTTTCCTTGGTGAATCATGTCGGAACTAAAGCGTTCACTAGGCCTCGTTGAAACTACTTTGATGGGTGTCGGGGTAATGTTGGGCGCTGGCATTTATGCACTGGTTGGGCAAGCCGCTTTGTTGGCTGGCAATGCCGTCTGGCTTTCGTTTCTGATTGCCAGCGTGGTTGCGAGTTGCACAGGATTGAGCTATGCCGAGCTCAGTTCTTTTATCCCCAAGGCTGGGGGTGAGTATTATTACACGAGTCGCGCGATGGGCCGGCTCGTGGCGTTTCTTGTTTCGTGGTTACTCGTGATTGGTATCGCGATCGCCGCGGCAGCCGTCGCATTGGGTTTTGCTGGATACTTGAACGCACTCACCTCCACAGACCCAATTTGGGCGGCAAGTTTGTTGGTTGCGGCCACCGCTGGTCTCCTGATCTACGGCATTCAACAATCAGCTTGGGTGGCCGGGATCTGTACCGTGCTGGAATTAATTGGATTGGTGGTCGTGATCTGGGTTGGGTTGCCAAAGCTCGGTACCATCAACTATTTCGAGATGACTCCGGCCGGGAGTGCGGGCGTCGTTTCGGCCGGCGCTCTGATCTTTTTTGCCTACATTGGATTCGAAGAGATCGTTCAACTTTCGGAGGAAACGCGTGACGCAACACGGAACATCCCTCGAGCAGTGTTACTTTCGATCGCCATCACAACCGTAGTATACGTTTTGGTGGCCGCCAGCGTGGTTTCCGTGATGGGATGGGAACAACTGGGTGCGTCGGAAGCTCCACTTGCAGACGTTGCCGCCATGGCCCTCGGTCATAAAGCATTCCTTGGGTTGTCCGTCATCGCCCTGTTTTCAACTGGCAACACCGTTTTAATTCTGATCATGTCGGCAGCCCGACTGTTATACGGGATGGCAGAAGACGGCAAGATGCCGAAAATACTTGCCGCGATTCATCGAACGCGACGAAGCCCCTATACCGCGACCCTCGCCGTCGCAGCCGTGTCAGTTGCGATAATTGCCGCCCTGAAGGACATCACGGCCGTCGCCAATTTGACGAATTTCGCACTCTTGACGGCGTTTGTCATCATCAACTCCGCAGTCGTCGTTCTTCGATATCGCGAACCCAATGCGCCGCGGCCATTTCGTATCCCCGGGCGTATCGGCAAGCTTCCGCTGATTCCCGTCGTTGGCATTATTACGTCCTCGTTCCTACTTTACTACGTCGGAGTGACTGCGATTCTGCTCGGCATCGGTCTGGGAATGATTGGATTGGTGTTGTATTTAATTCCCTTCAACGGATCCGACGATGCTGCAAGCCCGGCTTCATAGACAGACGTAAAATCGCGGCCGGAAGCGGTCTGCCACCCGAAAACGAGACACCAACACCAACACGCCCAAGCGATTCGCGATTAGTGCATGTCGCACGGACGGATAGCGGTCGTGGCGCTCTGATTGCCAGGCGAAACCGACGAAAAGACACAAGACTTAAGCCAACCTCGCACTAGTTGGACAACGCTACTTTCTATGAGCGGTAAGGCGCTCACAGCTACGAAACATCGTGTTTTTCCGAGCGAGAGACCGAATATGGCGCAGTCCAACTAGGAATGGATTAGCTCTCGAACGAAGGACTTTGACTGTTGGTAAAGTCGGTGCGATGACAAAGCGATCCTGCCTTTGGTCGAGGTTCTCCACAGTTTTACACTGGAAGTTGGCTGAACCGTCGCGCCCCAGCGAAATTTGTAGTCCTCCGCTCCCCTCATGAAATCGTACGTCTGTTTTCCGCCTTCGATGGCACTGCGAATTCTTGACATGATCGACAAAGAACCGGGTGAGATTTTCTGCGAACCAGCAATCATGCCGGATTGATATGCGAAGACCGTGTTCTTGCTGGCCATCTCGAATTCGATGGCAACAACTTGATCATCAAGAACGATGGCACTAATTTCGGCCATGCCTTTTGAGGCGAGTGATCGGAAGGCGTTTCTTAGAAACACACTGAAACGATGGCATTCAAACAGCTTTGGAGATTCGTTGGCGTCAAGTCGGCGTCGGCCGTGCAATTCCACAAGACATGAAAACGCGTCATCGTAGTCCCATTCCTGATGCGTTGACTTTGTCCAAACCCGTCCGCTTTCGAAGTAATTGCGTTCCCATCTTCGGCACCGTTTGCGATGGTTGCGGCTGAGACTGCCCAAATAGGATTCCCAATCCGTTGGCAATTCCAGTTTGCAGTTAGCCGTATCATTTGACAACAACACAAGCCCTTCGCGAGTCGCGGAGATTTGACGAACGGCACTCAGTGTTGTGCTGTTTTCATCAATACACTCCAACTCAGTATTCGTCCAACCGCTTAAATTCGTTTGATCGAGCAACCATAGCAGGAATTGCCTGGTTGTTTCGATACTCTCCGTGCCAATCAACAACTCCTGATGATCCGTTGAAACGGCACCACTGCCCAATAAACGGAGCCGGGAGCCCTTAACGAAAAGTGGTGACAGCGCCACCAACTTTTCGTTTTCGCGAATCGTTACCACATGTAATTGAGAATCTCTGGCGTCTCGTCCATATGCGTCCCACCAGGTAAGCAACCAATCTGGGTGCTCGAGTGGGGTGCAGGCCAGTTCGCACCATTGTTGATACAAGCTGTTGTTACGGCTAATCTCGCTGTGGATCTCGATTACCATTAGTCAAAATGCTTTTGTGAATAGATTGGGCAAAAAAACGTTTCGGATGAGCAGACTCAAACTAATTCGGTCGGCAACTCGACCTTCACATCCAGCATCTCAATGCCGTTCGGGGCGTGAGGATTAATTTTGAATCGCTTCGTGTATACGAATTGTTCCTTCCGGGCTCCGAACAACTTGTTGAACAACCGAATCGATCGCATCAATAGCTGCTTCACTTCGGCGACGGGTCCATCGACGGCGGCGGAACGATAAAACTTGCCAATTTTGGTGCGGAGGAAATAGTTGGCTTCGTGCACGTTGATTCGACGACGTGCTCTCGCATTTTTGTGTTCTGTTGAGAGCGAAACACACACGCCGCCCAGGTTTTGAACACGGTGAGGAGTCAGTTGCGGCCAGGTCAATAGTTGTCCGGGCTCGACATCATAAGTCAATGCGTAGTTATCAAATGACGTGTCGAAAGGAACGTCTTCAGAAAGTTCGCCGGCACAGACTTTTTCGACGACCGATTTTGAGACGAAACGATAGTCAAAGTGTGGATAAACCCAAACCCTTTTCTTACCGCGAATATGCCAAAGCATATTAACCGGCATGTCGACATGGTAATGGACCATCGCTGTCGACGAAGATATCAGCAGGTTAGCCGAACGATCCTCGGCTTTGAATCCAGGTGATTTGGCTTCCAGCTCGTCATACATCGAGTTAACGGCTTGTGCAATCTCGGGATGAAAGTTCAAGACATTTCGGAGATTTAACCACAGACGGCCTTGTTTGACGAGTTCCATGATGTCTTGACCAGAGGCGCCGTTTCGATCCCCTTCAATCCACTCAAACTTGGTTGGGTCATTTCCCATGGTCGAAACGGTGAGATGTTCGCAAGGATGATTGTCGATGAGCTTGGCAAGATTTTCGTCGCTAAACAGCCCCGTGTCTCCAAAACCATGATTTGCAAGGATGACAGCCTTTTCAAGTGAGAGGTACTCGTCGTTGGTCCAGTTTTTTAGCAAGTTGTTTGTCATGATCGCTCCAGGAAAAAACAGTGCTATTCAAAAGTGTTGTTTCTTCAATAAGCAAAGCCAGGGCCATCTTGGAAGAAAACTATAATCGTCGCTAAATCCCGAGCTTTAACCGGCATCAGCGGAGCGCGTGAGTTTGGCGTTCAAATCAAATGATGTTTTTTCGCATCATACGAATAAATGCCGCAACATGGACAACCCTTGATTGGGATCGCGGCTAAAGACCACCCGCTCACGTCGACACGTGAGGGTTCGGACAATGTTGTCTACACATCTCACCGTGATAATAAATCGCGTTTTGCGTAGATGCATAATCAACGCGTCTCTTCATTCATAAATCACAATTCGCAATTAATTGCGAATGGTGAATTGCGAATGGCTAATGTGTAGACCCCAAGACAAGCTTGGGAGAAGTGGGTAAACGAGGTCTAATGGCCTCAATTACCGTTTTTGCGTGCGTAGATATTAGCGCTCCAGATTTTGCCGGCTAATTGTTGGATCAGTTCCCCGGCTTGCTGCTCACCAATCGACTCAATCAGTTCGCCGATGGACGAGTCGGTGTCGGCCAGTTCACTTTGAATCAGCCCCGTGAGCAGCGATGAGTCGTAAACCACTCGGTCGCGGACTTCGATCTCAACAAGTCCGGCTTCGCGAAGCCCTTCGATGTACTCGGCCTCACTGATCGCACCGGCCACACACGAGCTGTAAAGGATTTCGTTTTCCCGAACCCAATCGGGCAATTCTTCGACGACAATATCGGAAACGAGCATCTGGCCACCTGGTTTCAGCACACGGGCGATTTCCGAGAAGACTTTGGTTTTTTCCGGTGACAAATTAATTACGCAGTTCGAGATCACCCAGTCAACCGTTGCAGAGTCAATCGGCAATTCTTCAATAATGCCCTTGCGAACTTCGACATTGGTCAACCCCGAGGCGAGGATGTTCTCTTCGGCCCGTTTCATCATCTCGTCGGTCATATCGACGCCGATGACACGGCCACTGGGTCCAACTTTCTTGCCAGCGATCAAGATGTCGATGCCCGCGCCCGAACCCAGGTCGACGACCACATCGCCCGGCTTGACGCCACTGTAGGCCACGGGATTACCGCAGCCGAAAGAATTGACAATGGAATCGGGCGGGAGCTCAGCCAGCGCCGCTTCGTCGTAGCCGGCCAGCTTGACAGCTTCGCCTTTTGGAACCGGCGCTGAGCAACAGCTATTCGCTTCAGCTGCCGGTTGACAACACCCGGTGCCCAGCGGCGCAGTTACGGCTTGTCCATAGTTCTTGGCGACCCGTTCGCGGATTTTTTCTTTCTCACTCATCATTCACCTCACTTTTTTGGTTCGTATTTTCTTTGCGTTTCTTGTTATTTTTTCTTCGCTACAGGGGTGCCTGTCGAACAACAGGCATCGATAGCATCTGCCATTTGACGAAGGTTTTGGGCAAGTGTCGAATACCGCACACTGTAGTAAACCTCTTTCCCCGATTTGCGAGCCTCCAGGATTCCGGCATCGCGGAGCATCGCCAAATGCCGCGACACGACAGAGACGTTGATCGGGCAGCATTCGGCAATCTCGGTCACCGTGCAAGCTCGACAACACGCGGATAACCTCGCCAAAATGGCAATTCGGTTTGGATCCGAAAGGGCTTTAAAAAAGGCGGGCCGCATCAAATCAGTGACATTCGCACAACAGTCTTCTTGTGTTGCGTTTTTCCGCGATTTCTTTCGTTTTCTTATTTGCGTCATCATGCAAACATTATTCGCCTGGTGGGTAGCTCGGTCAAGTCAGAAAATGAGTTTGATTGAGCGCGAATGATCGTTGTGATGTAATGGACGCTGCCGTCGCGAAAAGAGGATTCATTCAATCAACTTTTTCCCGCGATAAATCAAATAGAAGATACCCCACGCTCCGAAAAGGATGTACGCCCACACAAAGAGCCAAATCCCTAAGCCTGGCCTGTAGTTGTAGCCCGATACTACCGGGAGAAAAATCAGCATGAATCCAATCGTCACCGACCAGTAGGCCGAAATGCCAACCACAGCCGCCGTCGTTAGTAGTGACCAGCGCTTTCTAAGAAACAAGCCGACGAGTGAAACGATCATCAAGGGTATAAAGATAACCGTGTCGCCTACGCCAAACGCACGATTGACTTGCACCCCATGTTCGCCCACTTCTTCCAGGCTTTCCTGCAATCCCCAACGAACCGTGAGGTCGTAATTGAAAATGGACATCGTCTGTCCGATCAGCATCAACAAGATCGATCCGGTTAGAAATATAACGATGATCCAGAAAGCCATGGTTCGTTTGCGAGTCGGCATTTGTCCGTTCCTTATTGCTAAACTTTCGTAGCACTTCCATCGATACAAAACGTGCAAACGATATTCCGACGGAACGATATTTAACAAACGTCAGCAGTCTCTGACTTTTGAAAGGCACTGGGTGCGGCGTACCGGGCACTGGGCACTGGGCACTTGGTAAGGTGTACTGACGGGCACATAACTCAACTACTCAGGCCTGTAAAAACTTAAGGTTGTCATTCAGAACCTTTGGATTCGACCGTAGCCCAACAAAAGGATTGCCGTTGTAAATTTTCGTCCGACGATCAGCCGCACCAAACTGTGCTAAATCGCACGGCAACTTGTCGCGAAGACTTCATACGTTCGCGCACGAAGGAAACGAAGGTGCTATGATTCAATCCTTGTTGTGATGGATTAGTCATCCACGTCGCAGAGGCGAGACCAGGGCAATCCGAGGCCTTTTAGGTCGCAAATTCGAAGACGACATTTACATGCACAACCACGAATTAGGCTCAGACTAATGCCAAACATTAAATCCAGCTTAGAGTCTTTCCTCGTGGCGCGGAGGGCGAGACGAAGTTTGCACTTGGAGACCGAAATCGTTTTCGGCGTGGCAGGTGCTAACATGGTTGTTCCTTTTGTTTAGCTTTGGCTTTTTCGTGTTTTGTTTCGTATAATAAGTGAAACCCGATCTCAGGATTCAAGTCATGATTTCCAATCTCAACACCGACATTTCCACGGCGGAACAGTTAGCGGGACTTCCCGGTGACGGAAATCGCTACGAATTGATCGCAGGAGTGCTGCACATGATGTCCCCGGCAGGAAGCGAACATGGAAAAATCGCTTTGAGAATTGGTGCGTCGTTACTCCAGCACGTGCAAGCAAATCAATTGGGCGAAGCTTATGCCGCGGAGACCGGATTTCGAATTTCCAGTTCGCCAGATACGGTTCGGGCGCCCGATGCCGCCTTCGTAAGTTTCGAGCGGCTCGAATCGGTCGATCCTGCGAACGCCTATCTCGAACTGGCACCCGATATTGTGGTCGAAGTTGTTTCGCCGAACGATGTGTTTGCAGACGTCGAAGAAAAAGTGGCCCAGTGGTTGAATGCCGGTTCCCAGTTGGTTCTCGTTGCCAACCCAAAAGACCAAACCCTGCGTGTCTATCGGTTGCGAAAGTCGATCGAGATATTGAGAATTGGCGACTGCTTCGACGCCGGACCGGCTTGCGCAAATTGGAGGTTGAAAGTCGATGAGGTGTTCGATTGAATCCCATATCAACTCGTTTCAGGGCGAATCTCTAAATCACTTTCGTTAACATCTCGTCGGCAACCCGTGTGCAAAGACGACTTTGGCAAAGTTCAGATTTTTGGCGCACCAAACTGTGCTAAATCGCACGGCAACTTCATCGCAGTTTGTTTTCGCGAATATTGACCAGGACCGTCCGATTCTTGAGCTCAAGACAATGAGTTCGCAAACGCATTTCGTGTACAAGCCGTCCCTGACCGTTGGCGATTTGGCGCGGCGTTTGCTTCGCTAAGAGTAATTCGACCATGAGTTCCTGTCTTTCGGATTACGGCTGCCCATGTCTACTTCCGTGAAACAAACTGGCGATCGCGTCGACTCAACAGAAGTCTTTCGCGCGGTAGGCTTGACGAAGGTCTATCACATGGGCGAGGTCGAAGTCCACGCATTGCGCGGGGTCGATTTGGAACTC
>JAHEJI010000044.1:0-18818 GCA_024638965.1 Planctomycetaceae bacterium | reverse complement strand
CGTTGTGATTCTCGGACCGTCGGGAAGCGGCAAGTCAACACTGTTGAATATTCTTGGTGGCCTGGACGTCCCAACGGAAGGAGCAGTGACTTACCGGGATCACGATCTGACGGGTGCAGATGAACGTGAACTAACTCGCTTTCGCAGAGAACACGTGGGCTTCATATTTCAGTTCTACAATCTCGTTGCCGGACTGACGGCGATTCAGAACGTGATACTTATGACCGACATCGCGAAGGACCCAATGGATCCTGTCGAAGCGCTTCGTCTGGTCGATCTTTACGACCGGAAAGATCACTACCCAGCGCAACTTTCCGGAGGCGAACAACAACGAGTCGCGATTGCACGGGCAATCGGAAAACGACCGGACGTATTGCTTTGCGATGAACCTACCGGTGCGCTTGATGTTAAAACCGGAATCGTGGTGCTCGAAGCCATCGCGCGGATCAACCGCGAATTGGGAACTTTAACTGCGGTAATTACGCACAACGCATCAATCGCAGACATGGCGGATCGAGTGATCTACCTTTCGAATGGAAGCATCGCCAGGATTGTCTGCAATGTCGACAAGAAACCTGCATCCGCATTGGATTGGTAAACAATGGAAATGACAACATGAGACCATTGAACCAACTCTTGCTTTCCGACTTGAAGCACATGTGGCGTCAATGCGTTGCGATCAGCATCCTGTTGGCCTGCGGCATTGCGACGTTCGTGATGTCAACCAGTACGATGCATTCGCTGGAAAAAAGTCAGTCCAAATACTATAGCGACTACCACTTTGGTGATGTCTTTGTTCAACTCGTGCGTGCGCCTAACGGACTTTCAAATCGACTTGCCGAGATATCCGGAGTCCAAAGGGTTGAAACACGAATCGTGCGTTCCGTCATTCTCGATGTACCGGAAATGGCGGAACCAGCAACGGGTCGATTGGTTTCAATCGGGCACGATCCTGCCAACAGCTTGAATGGAGTTGCGCTTCTGAGGGGTCGGCTGCCCAATCCCGAGGGCCGCACGGAAGTCGTCGCCAGCGAACCATTTGCCAACGCACATGGATTCAATCCTGGCGACCAACTTGATGTCATCATGGGTGGTCGAAAAGAACAACTACATATTGTTGGCATCGCCATGTCGCCCGAGTTCGTCTATGCCGTGCAGCCGGGACTCCTGCTGACGGATAATCGCCGTTTCGGAGTGTTATGGATGCCCCGCAGGCAAATGGAAGCGGCGTTTAACATGGAGGGAGCATTCAACGACGCGGTGCTTACTCTACAAGGAAATGCGAATTTCAAAGACGTCCTCTACCACGTGGATCGATTGACCGAGCGATTCGGAGGAGTCGGCGCATTTGATCGCTCCGACCAGCCATCGCATCATCGAGTCGCGGATGAATTGCACCAGATCGGCAGCATGGCCTACGTAACACCATCAATCTTTCTCGCCGTGTCCGCCTTTCTGTTCAACATCGTCTTGTCGCGGATGGTTAATCATCAAAAGGAACAAATTGCGACTTTGCGAGCGTTTGGTTACGGCCAGCGTGAAATCGGTTTGTATTACGTGAAGTTTCTGTTGATTCTGGTGTTGGTTGGCGCGGTTATCGGCTGTCTTGTTGGTGTTCGACTTTCCTGGTGGATGACCGATATGTACGTTCGATTCTTTCGCTTTCCCGTCCTCAAATACGAATTCGGAACTGGTGAAGCAATCCTGGCCGCGTTCATCGGATTAACCGCAGCGGCGGCGGGCAGTGTCTCTGCCATTCGCCGCGCGATGCGGTTGCCACCCGCGGTTGCGATGCGCCCCGAAGCGCCACCCACCTTTAAAAGTTCGCTTCTCGAAAGAGTCGGCTTGAAGCATTTCTTTTCACCGCTCGGTCGCATGATCATTCGCCGGCTTCAGGGCAATCGTCGGGCGACGATCTTGTCGGTCCTGGGGATGGCAATGGGGCTTGCTGTTGTCGTTTTGGGTTCTTTTTTTGAAGACACCATCGACTACGTGATGGAGGTCCAGTTTGAACGAGCGCAACGGCAAGACGTGATGTTGACGTTTTTTGAAGCTCGCTCGATCAACGCCCTGCATGACGCAGAACACTTGCCAGGTGTAATTTCAGCCGAGCCATTTCGCGTCGTTCCAGTGCGGCTGCGGCGCGGTACTCGAGAACACCGGGTGGGGCTGATGGGCCTGGAGGCCAAACCACAACTTTATCGCGTCCTCGACGATTCCGAAAATCCTGTCGAACTTCCACCCCAACGTGGCTTAACAATTTCAAAGAAACTGGCCGAGATTCTTGGCATTCGAACCGGTGAAAAGTTGAATCTGGAAGTTCTCGAAGGCAAGCGAGGGAAATACGAAATGACGGTCGCTTCAGTCTTTCCCGATTATACGGATCCCGGCGCTTACTTGAATCGTCATGACCTGCACCGCTTGCTGGGCGAAGGTGAGCAAGTGTCGGGCGCTTTTTTGCTGGCTGATCCCGCCCGGATGAACGATATGTATACCAGTGTCAAACAAACTCCAGCTGTCGCCGGCGTGTTGGATAAAAATGCGGCAATGGATAATTTCAAAACGGAAATTGCCGAGAATACATATGTCATGCGGCTGATGAACGCCGTCTTTGCTTCGATCATCGCATTTGGCGTAATCTACAATTGCGCGCTGATCACCTTGGCCGAGCGCAGTCGCGATCTGGCGACATTACGGATTATGGGCTTTCATCGCCACGAAGTCTCATACGTGTTGTTGGGCGAGTTGGCGATCATTACGTTGCTGGCGATCCCGGTGGGATTACCGATCGGTTACGGATTTGCGTATCTGACCACGCTGGCCCTTGATACAGAGACACACCGGTTTCCGTTAGTCGTGAGTCGCGCCACATTCGCCTATTCAACTTGTGTCATCCTTGCGGTGGCAATCGCATCGTCATTGTACGTTCGGCGGAAACTTGACAAACTCGATTTGATCGCCGTCATGAAAGTGAAAGAGTGATGAAAAAAATCCTCTCCAAAATTCCCTGGATCGTCATCGTAGTTGGACTCGTTGCTTTACTGGTCTACGGATTCTGGCCTCAACCGGTCGAAGTTGACATCGTCGAAGTTAACCAGGGCTCACTTGATGTTACGGTCAACGATGATGGGGAAACACGAATACGCGAAAAGTATGTGATTTCGGCTCCGGTCAATGGAAAAATGCTGCGAATCCAGTTGCATGCAGGTGATCGCATTGAGCAAGGCGTGACCGAACTTGCTCGAATTGAACCGATCGACCCGGAATTGCTGGACGCTCGCACGCAAGCGGAATACCGAGCCCGCGTTCGCGCGTCGGAAGCAGCCCTGGATCAAGCCAAAGCGGAGGTTAGCCGAGCCAAAGAGGCTCTGGAACTGGCCGATCATAATTTCGAAAGAGCGAAAAAACTGATTGATTCGCGGGCAATCTCGCGGAGCGAATTTGACGCCGCCGAGCACCGACAGCATATCGCAAATGCTGATGTGAACTCAGCTGAGTTTGCAGTCAAAGTGGCCAGGTTTCAACTCGAAACGTCAAAGGCCGCCTTGGCTAGATTCGATACCAGTTCCGATCAATCTTCTCGAGAACCCGTCCGACTTGTCTCGCCAATCGACGGTCAAGTCCTGTGGGTTTTTCGTGAGGACGCCAGTGTCGTCGCTCCGGGGACCCCGCTGTTGGAACTGGGTGATCCTTTGGACCTGGAAATCGAGATCGATGTTCTCTCAACGGACGCCGTTCGGGTCGAGCCCGGCGACATCGTATACATCGAACATTGGGGTGGGCCAAATCCGCTTGAAGCCGTCGTTCGATTGGTTGAGCCGTCCGCGTTCTTGAAAGTCTCTGCGCTCGGCGTGGAAGAAAAAAGAGTGAATGTGATCGCCGACTTTGTCGATCCTCCTTGCGATCGCGAAACGCTTGGCGATGGGTTTCGAATCGAAGCCAGAATTGTTGTGTCGTCGACGTCCGACGACTCAATCAAAGTCGCCTCCGGAGCATTGTTCCGGGAGGGAAGTGCGTGGTTTGCTTACCGGATGGTCGACGGCATCGCCCAGCAATGTGAAGTGAAACGTGGTCAAACGAACGGACTGGAAACCGAAATCAAGAGCGGCTTATCAGCTGGTGACCGGGTAATCCTGCATCCCACGGACAAAATCCAAGATGGCGTAACGGTAATACCAAACGAGTAATATCAATTAGTCGTCTTCAATGCGTTGCGACTTGAAGCAAAGCATAATCGCCGCGAAAGCCAACAGTACGCTGCACGGGAACGCCGATCCGACTCCGAGCGGGGCGATGGCCAACCCAAAAATAACAATCCCGATGAGCGCCGGTTTCAACAAAGCGCCGTTCGCAAACATGCCAACGCCGATAAAGAACTGCCCAGCGGCGATGCTCAAAACAAATAGTCGAGTGTGCTCGGCAAACCACCCATCGATGAAACTGCGATAGACGTCCAAAACGGAGAACTGACCGTAATTCAAGTAGTCCTGCGGCTTGATGATTGCAACAAATATATTGGCGATGCTGGCGGCGACGAAGATGATGCCCAAACCGATTCGCGCCGCGGTCGGCATTTTCCAAGCAAGCAACACCACGACGAGAGCGATCGTGTTAGAGATCAGATATTGAAACCAGTGTTCTGACCATTGTTCCGTCACCAGGATCATTGTCTTGCAAAATCCGAATTCTTTTGGTTTCCGGCCACGAAGACCGATGAATCAGGTTACAAACATCTCCACGATTCGAATTGCCGTCAAGACATCCATCTTCCGAGGCCAAAAATGCTGAAGCCGAAAAATGCGAGCCACAAAACTCGCTCGACAATCGGTCATTCCTTTTTTCTTCGCGTATTTGTCCCGAGGATCTTGCCGATTAATTTGCCGTCACGATTTCTGGTTTCTATCGTCCATCGTTCGACATCTTGGGTGCCAAAGTCCGCAACGATCGTTGTCACGTTGCCGTTTTCATCGTTGGTCATGGTGGACGTCATTTTTTTAGACTCCGCATTCCACTTGCCATAGCTACTTTGGGTCTCACCCGACGACATGAAATATTCGTAGTGGTACCGATTTTGTTTTTTGTCAAATGACATCATAGTTCTGATGACAAACGGCGCCGAAGTATCATTCAGTCGGTAACTCCCTGTCTGTTCCAGGAACTGGTCCCCGACAACCCATTTCCCTTCGACAACGCCCGTAAAACTCTTGGCCTCGCCCTCAGCTTCCTGCGGTTCGATTGCAAAGTTACAATCCCAAACTCCTTCATAATGCCGCAGCGCTTGAAGTTCTGATTCAGACAGTCGGTTGGACTCGGCCGCCGTGACTGTTTGGCAAAAGCAAAACAGAAGCATCAAGCCCCATTTTGAAATGTTCATGACGGCGTCCTTTTTCGGCTGGATTTTGAAATGAGATTGGCGATTAAACGGGCAATTCTCGGGCCAATGAACATCGCTTCTTTTGACCCGTCAAACAGCCTGGAACCTCGATTGCAACTAAGTTATTTGTGCGAATCCGCACGCTTTCTGACCGGTCGGACCGATCGCACGGTTTTCCATCGCTGAAATCCGATCGAGAGGAATTGGTCCGATTTTTGCCCCGCTTTACTATTCGTGAAATATCCACTTCCATTGCACGGGTATCAGTCTGATGTATTTTTCTTTTGATCCGTTAAACACCGCAGGATTCATCACTTGGGCTCTGATCATGATGCTCGGTGTAATCCTTGTTGTCTTCATTGCCTTTGTTTGCCGTAAGACAAAGAAAAACTGATGCAAATTTGAGGATATAAGATGATTCAAAAAGCTGTGACAATCCAGTCGCGTTTGGGAAGACTTGTTAACACGGAGCCTGGAAAAACACCGGAAGAATCTCCGGCTCCGGAAAAGAAACCGGAAATCGAACCCATGACCGAGCCGGAAATCCAGCCGGATTCGGCGCCCGAAATCATCCCGACTCCACAGCCCGAAATTCAACCCAAACCAACCCCCGAAATTAGTCCTGAAACTCGACCTGAACTGGCCTTGAAATTTGGCGATCAAAGGAAATCGAACAAATCATTTCTTCGGAATTTAAAATGAAAACGACTACTGAACTTTGTGTCACCGATTTCATGACCCGTGACGTGGTTGCCGTCGAAAAAGAAACGAATCTGACTGAGGCGATTCAGATAATGGATCTGAAGAGTCTTTCCGCCGTACCTGTCGTTGATCAGCAGGGTTTCGTGTGCGGAATGCTCTCAACCTCGGACTTGATCTCGCTGACTTATCAGCTTCAATGTGATGTCACCCTTCTGCCTCATGTATCGGCGGCGGTTCGCGAATCGTTCGCAACGATGCTGGCCGAGGATAACGAGTCGTTGAAAGTGAGCGATGCGATGACGGCCGGCGTGGCAACCATTTCATGGGAAGAAAACCTTGGTACTGCGGCACGGAAATTTCTCGACAACGCATGCCATCATTTGCCGGTCATTGATGAATCAAATAGGCCGATTGGAATTCTTTCGACGACTGACATTATTAAGGCATTGGCGGATCAAGAGTCCCAATGAGAAAGACCAGGAAAACCGTTTAAAGAGACCAGGATTGAGGTAGGCGCATCTTTTAACCGTCTGCGAAACGCCGAATGGTACTTACTTTAGAAAAGAATAAATCCGTAATACTTGTAGGCCCGAAGGGTCGGCCATATGTCAGCCTAGGGCATCGCCTTGGGAAAGTGTTCTAGTAACGACATCAGCCCCGAAAGGGGCTACCCTAAACAGCGTTTAGGAACGACCCGTTGGGCCTTGACATGGTGATGGCAATTCGGTTTCCCAGGCCGCTGGCCTGGGCTGGCATAGGATCGCTCCGCTGGAGCTGAATTAAAACTTTCTAAAGTAAGTACCATTGGGGCAACGCGCGTTTAGATAGAAAAATCGCGCCCCGATAGCAGGCGGTCAAACAAGAACATGGCGCTGTTCAACTAGACGGGTTTCCGGATTTCCACCACCCACCTTAACCCTTTCGTATTGGCACGGCGGTTGCATTGTTATCCCTAACGCCATGCTAAGCATCTGGTTGCGTTGGTCTTACTGCGGTTCTCATCATGCACGCTTCTCAGTCAACTCGATTTCGAAATCTGAGCCGAGGCGATCGAACCGGTCGTGTTGTCGGTGTTCGTGGAACAGTGGTTGATGCGGAATTCACCTCGCATGTGCCGGAGATCAATAACGAATTGCGCCTCGGCAATGACCAGGCAACGGTGGTCGAGGTCTTGATTCAATTGGACCAAAAAACCGTCCGGGGAATCGCGCTTACGCCCGCAACAGAGATCGCCCGCGGAGACCCCATCGTGGACACTGGCAGTCCACTTTCGGTTCCAGTTGGCGAAGCGCTCAAGGGCCGCATGTTAAATATGTTTGGGGAAACCATCGATCGAGGCAAACCGCTGACCGGTATTCGACATCGACCGATGATGACTGCTCCACCCGCGCTTGATCGTCGAACCACGCGACCCTCGGTTTTTTATACAGGCATAAAGCTGATTGATTTGTTGACTCCGTTGGAACGTGGTGGAAAATCGGGGTTATTTGGTGGTGCTGGGGTCGGAAAAACAGTCTTGATCACGGAATTAATTCACAACGTGGTCGGGAAACACTCAGGTGTCTGCCTGTTTTGTGGAATTGGTGAACGTTGTCGTGAGGCCGAAGAGCTTTACCGCGAGATGAAAACAGCGGGCGTACTGGACGATACCGTGCTCGTGTTTGGACAAATGAATGAACCCCCAGGTGCCAGGTTCCGCGTTGGTCACGCGGCAATGTCCATGGCCGAATACTTTCGTGATGAAGCACACCAGGATGTATTGTTGTTGATTGACAACGTTTTTCGTTTTGTCCAGGCGGGAATGGAAGTCTCCGGGCTGATGGGCGAACTGCCGTCGCGCGTAGGTTATCAGCCGACTTTGGCCTCTGACCTGGCGGCGCTGCAGGAACGAATTTGCTCGACGGCGACTGGCGCGATTACATCGGTTCAGGCAGTTTACGTGCCGGCCGACGATTTCACGGACCCGGCAGCCGTTCAGACTTTCTCGCACTTGAGCGCTTCGATCAAGTTGTCACGACAAAGAGCTTCCGACGGTTTATATCCGGCTATCAATCCGTTAACTTCCAATTCGGAAATGTTGATGCCAAAGATTGTCGGTCGCAGGCACTACGAAATTGCAAAAGAAGTCCGACGCACGTTGTCGCTTTATGAAGAGCTGAAAGACATAATCGCGATGCTCGGCGTGGAAGAGCTTTCGCTTCAGGATCGATTGACCGTCAATCGTGCTCGTCGCTTGGAACGATTCTTGACTCAACCCTTTTTCACGACCGGCCAATTCACCGGGATCGAAGGTAAATCGGTTTCGATTTTTGAAACGTTGATTGGGTGTGAACGAATTCTGAGCGACGAATTTCAAGACTGGCCCGAGAGATCGTTTTACATGATCGGCCAAATCAGCGAGGCCAGTCGCCCATGATGATGTTAAAGTTCTCTGTGCCGACCTCAGTTCTGGTACACCAGGCTGTCACGAAAATCTCTGCCGACGCGGTGAATGGCAACTTCTGCATTCTGCCGCGTCACACGGATTATCTAACAGCTCTCGTGCCGGGTATCTTGATTTTCACAGATGCCGATGGCAATGAACTTTTTTTCGCCAATGATCATGGGCTGTTAGTCAAACGGGGTCGCGAAGTGTTTGTTTCTACACGTCGGGCCATTCAAGGTTCGGATTTGGGGGCGCTTCGAGAGGCCGTTCACGAACAGTTTGAACGATTGGGCGAGGCAGATCGCGTTTTGCAATCGGCAGTGGCGAGTCTCGAAGCCAATTTTTTGCGAAGGTTTCTGGAAATGCAAAAGGAGCTTTTTTCGTAATGGAAGACAAGTTTAACAACGAATCGACGCCCGACGAATTCGAACGAACCGTCGACAGAAAAGAAAAACGCAAGTTACGAGCTCGTTCAGAAGGCCCACGTTCACCCTGGTTTGGCCTCGGAATGCTTGGGCTTGTCGGGTGGTCGATCGTTGTGCCGACTTTGCTAGGGATCCTGATCGGTTCATGGATCGACGATCGGATTCCCAGCCGCGTTTCCTGGCTGTTAACGTTGATGTTTGTCGGGCTTGTGATTGGTTGCATTAACGCCTGGTTTTGGATTCAGAGAGAATCGAGTGGGTAAAAAATGGGTTTTTGGTTTGAAATCGCGATTTCTGTAATCGGCGGAACAGCGTTGGGGTTGCTGTACTTTGGCGGCCTATGGTGGACGGTCAATCGCATTCGAAATGTTGATCACGCAGTCGGCTTCTATTTGACAAGCCTGATCATTCGCGCCGCGGTCCTGCTGCTATGTCTGTTCTGGTTGTTGCAACTGGGAATCGTCAACTTGTTCGTCGCGGTAATCGGATTTTTTGCCGCGAGGCTTGTAATGGTTCGCCGTTTAGGTTTTTCCCGTCAACTGAGTCTTAAGCAAAAAACAGGTGCTACCTGATGGGCGAGATCCACATCTCAACTGATGAAATCATCTTCTGGCAATCGGGCTGGTTCCAACTCAACGCCACGATCGTGTTAACGTGGGTGGTCATGGCAGTGCTTGTCGCGATCTCTATGTGGGTCCGATCCAGGTTGACCAACGACACGAAAATCCCGCGGCTGCAAAACTTGATGGAGGTTCTTATTGAGACGATTCAAAAGCAGATTGGCGAGGTCAGCGGTCAGGACCCGACTCCATTCGTTCCCTTTATCGGCACTTTGTTCCTGTATATCGCTGTCGCAACGCTGCTTGGAATCGTTCCCGGATTCAATCCGCCGACGGCCTCATTGTCGACCACAGCAGCACTCTCGGCATGCGTTTTTTTTGCCGTACCGTTTTTTGGAATTCGAAAACTCGGATTCGCTTCATATGTTGGGCAATACTTCAAGCCGACCTGGTTGATGCTGCCGTTCAATATCATTGGCGAACTCTCACGGACTTTGGCGCTGGCCGTAAGATTGTATGGAAACATGATGAGCGGTGCAGTGATCGCCGCCGTGCTGTTGGCATTTGTTCCATTGTTTATACCGATTGTGATGCAGTTATTTGGTTTGATTACTGGAATGATCCAGGCATATATATTCGCTGTGTTGGCGATGGTGTACATCGCTTCTGCAACGCGAGTCAGACAAGACGAAGACCTCAAGACAACGAATTCTCCGACGGGTCTGGAACACTAACCTGAAAACAGGAAGGCAACTGAAATGGACAACTTAGGAATCATCGCAATGGTCTCGATCATCGTTGCGGGTTTAACTACTGCGATTGGTTCGATCGGACCGGCATTTGCGGAAGGGCGAGCGGTGGTGCAAGCCCTGATGTCGATTGCTCAACAACCCGATGAATCGAATACGATCACACGAACGCTGTTTGTCGGTTTGGCGATGATTGAGTCGACCGCCATCTATTGTTTCGTGATATCCATGATATTGATTTTTGGCAATCCGTTCTGGCTACACATCATCGGATCAGGTCCATGAACATTGACTGGTTCACTTTCGGAGCCCAGGTCGTCAACTTTGTGTTGTTGGTTTACCTGTTGAACCGTTTTCTTTACGGACCGATCATGCGGGCCATGAAGCAACGTCAGGAAACGGTTGCTTCCCGTCTGCAACACGCCGATCGGTTGCAAAACAACGCGGAAGCAGCCGAAGAACGCTATCGCGAGTTGTCTCAGCATCTCGAACATCAACGGACCGAGCTTTTTGAACAAGCCCGGGTCGAAGCGGAAGCGACTCGAAAGTCACTTGTCGCGGAAGCTCGCACCGAAGTCCACTCGCGACGTGATGACTGGTTACATTCGCTTCGCCGCGAGCAAGGCACGTTGATCAACCTCGTGCGGCAACGAGCCACACAGCAAGTCGTTGCCGCATCACGGGGAGCATTGTCTCAACTGGCTGACGCGGAACTCGAAGAGCAGACACTCATTTCATTTCTCAAACACCTGAGCCAGCTACCGGCCGAACAGTCAGAGCGATTGAAACAAGAGGCGGCCCTGGGCAGCAAGGTACAACTCCGAACGGCGTTCGACATTGAGCCGCTGTGGCAAAAGCGAATCCGTGACGCCATTGGTAAAGAATTTTCAATTGAACAAGTTACGTTTGTCACCTCTCCCGACTTGATCTGCGGCGTCGAGTTGTACGTTGGAGGCAGCAAAATCGGCTGGAGCATGCGGGAGTATTTCGAATCATTGACAGATGAATTACAAGGCATGTTAGCCAAAGAAGAATAGCAGAAAAGAGACGCGAGTTGCGAGATGCCAAGAACACTGAAACAACAATTTTCCAAGTCACTGGACGTGATCGATCGAATCATTGGTGATCACCAAGCCAGCATTTATGCGCGCGAAATGGGCACAGTTACCAGGATTGGCCGAGGCGTCGCCGAAATTACCGGACTGCCGAGCGCGCAAAATAACGAGTTACTCCGGTTCCCCAACAATCAACTCGGGTATGTATTCAATCTTGATCGGAATATGATCGGCTGTGTGTTGCTGGACAGCCAACATCAACTCAACGCGGGTGACGAAGCTCGCCGAACGCATCGGGTGCTCGACGTCCCGGTCGGGCAAGAGCTGTTGGGCCGCGTGATCGACCCGGTCGGTCGACCGCTGGACGGCAAGGGAGAAGTACATACGCTTCGCCGACTGCCGATAGAACGAAGTGCACCCGCAATTATGGATCGTGCACCGGTGTCCGTTCCCTTGCAAACCGGGATCAAGGTGATCGACGCATTGGTTCCAATCGGACGAGGGCAACGACAGTTGATCGTCGGTGATCGCCAGACGGGAAAAACTGCAGTCGCGCTGGACGCGATGATTAATCAACATCCCACAGACCTCGTCTGCGTTTACTGTGCCATTGGGCAACGCAGTTCAGCAGTGGCTCGTGTCATTGACGAACTCCGTCGGAGCGACGCCATCAATGATTGCGTCGTCGTCGTGGGCGAGTCGGACGCCACTCCCGGTTTGCAATTTGCGGCTCCTTACGCTGCGACCTCCGTCGGCGAATACTTTATGGAACAGGGCAGAGACGTGTTGGTCGTCTATGATGAGTTGACGGCCCACGCGAGAGCCTATCGCGAAATGTCATTGCTGCTGCGCCGGCCCCCCGGGCGAGAGGCATATCCCGGTGACATTTTTTACGTTCACGCGCGGATGCTGGAACGTGCAACATGCTTGCGGGCTGAAGAGGGTGGGGGATCCCTGACTGCTCTCCCGCTCGTCGAAACGGAAGCGCAAAATGTTTCGGCTTACATTCCAACTAACTTGATCTCCATCACCGACGGGCAAATTTACCTCTCGCCTGATCGCTTTCGCAAAGGCATTTTGCCGGCTGTCGACGTCGGGCGTTCCGTTTCTCGAGTTGGCGGCAAAGCTCAACTTGCCGCGTATCGAGCCGTAACCGGCCCGCTGCGCCTGGCTTATACGCAGTTCGAGGAGCTGGAGAAATTCGCTCGCTTCAGTAGCCAGTTGGACGAGGCGACGCGGAGCACTCTGCTGCGCGGACAACGAGTTCGTCAACTGCTTAAACAGAATGTTGGTGACCTGAAAGATGTTGTCAGCCAGGTTGCTTCGTTTGTTGCCTTGACTCATGGGTTGTTTGATAATCTGAAGCTTGAGGAAATTGAATGGGCCGAACAAACAGTGGCGGTCGCGGCGAAACAGGAGCTGCCAAAGTTATGCCAAGAAATTGTCGGTGGAAGTAAACTCGGCAAAGAAGACGTTGATGCGATCGTCGAAATGGCCATGGCCGCGCTTTCCAACAGCAGCCACGCGGAGTCTGACTCATGAAGACGTTAGAAGAACTCCGGCGACGTATCGGCAGTGTCGAGGATATGCAATCGGTTGTCTCGACGATGAAATCGCTGGCCGCAGCCAGGATTCGACAATTCGAAACTGCGGCTGACGCTACGCGGGCATACTCCTACACGGTCAATCTGGCCTTACAAATTCTGATGCGAGATCAAAAGCCACCCACAAAAAAACGGCAACACCGAACAGGCGAACGGATGGGACTGGTTTTGCTGGGTAGTGATCAGGGATTCTGCGGCCGATTTAACGAGTCCGTTGCCCAGGCTGCGATCCAATTCTCGCCCGTGTCTGACAATCCGATGGTGACTCCGCACGTGTTAGTCATTGGCTCGCGATTGAATCAATTAATCGTGACCTCCGACTTGATCATTAGTCGAACACTTCACGTGCCAAATTCGGTGTCAGACATCACATCGGTGATTCAGGAAGTCATCCCGCAGATTGAACGATGGCAACGTGAGTTTGAAATTCCGCGTGTTGAATTGTTCTACAATCAGCGTCGGTCGGCAGCAACCTACGAATTGAAACAACTACAGTTGATGCCTCTTTCACGTATTTTCATGGATCAGCTCGGCAAACAAGATTGGCCATCTCGTTCGCTGCCAATCTACCACTTGCCGTGGCGAGACTTGTTCACGCTGGTGGTTCGCCAATATCTGTTCTTGCAACTATTTCGCGCGTGCGCCGAGTCTTTGGCCAGTGAAAATGCGAGTCGCATTGCCGCGATGCAACAAGCGGAAAAAAACATCGATCAACGGCTGAATGAACTCAGCTCGCAATTCAATCAAAATCGTCAACGCGCGATAACGGAAGAGCTGCTCGATATCATTTCCGGTTTCGAGGCCGTCACCGACACCGAGCGTGATCCCCAGGAGACTGCGTACTCGGCACTGGACATTGGACATTAGTCATTGGTCATTTGACATTGGTCATTGGAATTACTCATTACCTCAAATCCGTCTCTCGGTATTATTTATTCGAGGCGGCCAACGCGATTTTCGATTGCTCGTAAAACGCCCGAGAACTGGCGGGGCTGTCGCCAATGCATACCACACCCAACTTGCCAAATTCCGAAAGGGCGCCAATTAAGTGAAATACGACACCCTGTTGAATTGTGCCGTGAAAATGCAAGTTGTTTTCCACCGCAATATCAACGAGGTCATCGGGGCATAGTCCTTTGTATTCGTCGCTTTGCAGGTTGTCCGAGGCAAAGTAATACCGTGGTTCACCGCCGGGAACGATAAACGACCCGCTCTCCACGTCAAAACTACCGTTGGTCAGATATTGCAGCATCATAAACGGGTGTGTCGTACCGCCTTTGCGAAGGTTGATTTCAATTGCATAATGCTTCCAATGCTGATCTTGCTTAACGGAAATGAAATCGATTCCGTAGCGACCAATCACGCCTTTGTCTCGCAAGACCTCTCCGATCGCAAATCCGATCGCTTGTAATTTCATTCGATAGCTTTCGTTCGCTGGAAACGTGCAGCCAAGAAAGACCTGTCCAGAAGGGCCGCCGAGGAGTTGATCGTGCGTTGAAACAATCTCCACTTCACCAATCGGATTGATTCGGCACTGTACCGAAGGCGAACACTTGTCTATGCCATCAATAAAGCTTTCGACGATCCCGCCCATTTCCGCGAACTTTCCCATGAAGTCGTCATAGAATTCATCGACTGCCTCGAATTTTATTTTCACTGGCAATGTCTGGGCAATCCAATCGCGAATCCCCTCGGAAGGACAGTTTTCAAATGAGAAGACTGCATTGCCTTCACCGGAAAAACCCTCATTTAGCTTGATGACCGCTTTACGAAGGTCAGGGTTCTTTCGTTTTAGCTCTTCCAGCGCAGCGAAGACTTCCTGCTCATCGTTTAGATTTTCCATCCCACGGGGCATTGGCACGCCAGCCTCGCGAAAAATCTGCCGACTTCCACTTTTAGTTCCCAGGAAAGACAAAGCTGGGTCAGCGGCGTACAAAGGAATTCCCAGACGCAGTGCAAGCTCCCGTTCCAATTTGGTCGAATTGAAACACGAAACATGTGCGTTGTTAACATTTGGAATCGCCGCTTTGATTCGTTTAATCAACCGCGGGCGATCCAGAATTTTTCGGACCAGCGGTATCGGCGAACTATCGAAGCAGGACAACGTCGTCAACCGTCTCCGCGCATGCACAGACGGAATGCCCGGCAACAGGTGTAAAAAATAGTCGATAACCGACGCTGGAATCGGCTGACTTGACAAATAGACAAGCTTGGTTCTGGGTAACCGCAACAACATCAACAAACACAACATCCGCTCTTCGTAATGATGAGCCCCGTCAATCTTGGCAAGTTCACTCTGAGCCAAGGTCAAACTCGGAAGCACCACGACCGTGCGTTGTGCGAGCGGATCGGGGAAAATCCGCTTATACATTTCCACGAGACCCGTCTGTAATCTCTGAAACTGTTCTGACTTCTCGTCACACAACATTTGCGATGTTCGGTTCATAATCCTGCCTTCTGCCAATCAGTCGTTTGAAGCCAAACCGTCAATGTTTGGAATCGAAGCCCCGGAAACAAACATGTCATCCTACTCTTAAAAAAGAGCTACGACCTGAAGGATCACTTTTTTTCCTTTGGCTGAGATTCTTTGTGCCGCAGCGAACCAATATTCTCTCAAAATGATTGCAATGCTTCCAATCAAAACATAAACGCTATTGCGTCTAACGCCCAGCGGGGGCGACGGTTGTGAATTCGTTTAACCGGCCCGCAGGTGGGGGCAAACGATTGATTTCCGAACAAGAGTGACCGATCACCCGTTCACCGAACCAACTTGATTTTGATTATTTAACCTGCGGATTTCTTCAAGCGAACGGGTATGGCTTTCCCGGGAAATCGGGTATTGCCATGCGAAAGGCAATGAAATTAATAACAGCACAATCGTGCCCGGACCGACAATGAATCGAATCGTATTGAGCGCCGAATCGGGTTGAATCGGGAATTGCTCTTCCACACCAGGCGTGACGTAACCGCTCGCGGCCAACGCCATTCCAATTCCCCACAATGCAATCCCGGTTCCGAGTTTTTGAAAAAAGGAAGCGAACGCGTAGTAGGCACCTTCTCTCCTTTCCCCGGTTCTCTGTTGTTCTTCTTCGATCACATCCGGCAACATGGACCAGGGAATCACTGCGGCTGTCGCGATTCCGGGACCACAGAGAAACGCACAGATGTAGGCAACCGAAACCGCTGTTTTGGGCAAAGCAAAAAAGGCGATCAACACAACGCACCAAAATCCAATGCCCGCGACAAATGCCTTCGGCTTGTCCCATCGAGACGCCAACCAAACGCAAAGGGGAACGCTCATTACGGCCGCTCCCTCGGCCACAAGCACGAAGTAATTAGCCTGTTCAGGTACCTCAAGATAATAACTTGCAAAGTAAATCAGCATCGCCGCGATCACACTGGTCGCAGTCCAACACATGAGATACATACACATCAACATCACAAATGCGCGGTTTGAAAATGTTGTTTGCAAAGCCGTTCTTAGACTCATTTTGCTAATCGAATGAGAATTATCCGACTTGCTCGCCACCTGAAACACAATCCAGGGTGGAACGATGACAACGACGCCCAATGTAATTCCAACGATCGCGAAGCGAAGGGTCTCGTGAGACGTAAAACTGGCCAAAACGGTGGCGAATACGATCGCCGCCAAAGTTCCCCCCAACGAAAACACCATCCGATACCCATTCAAACTACTTCGTTCGTCGTAGTCATAAGTCATGGTCGGCGTTAGAGCGTTGTAACCAACGTGGACAATTGTGAATGCCGTATCAAACGCGATGATAATCAACGTGTAATAAACGGCCAGCCCAAGCTGGCTAAATGGAGGAATCATCCAACACAACGCAAAAAACACGCCCAACGGTACTGACCCATAAACCAACAACGCTCGCCGCCGACCGAACCGCGAGCGGATGCGATCGGAAATTAATCCAATTAACGGATCATTAAACGCGTCCCACAACCGAGTGATTCCAAGGACCCATCCGACGGTCGCTGGGTTCAGGCGTGCCACGTCGGTGAGAAAGTAAAGTTGGAAGAACATCTGAACGGCCAAGGTCAAACTACTGCTTAGATCCCCTGTACTAAACAGCAGCTTTGTCTTCCGTGGCAATTTGTTGACGCGCAATTCGACGTGTGAGTCGTCTTTTTCGATGCCAGGCTCCCACTTGAATAACGCCAGATTGTTTGTCGTTACTCCAATAAAAATTCAGAATTGAAAATGCAGACGAAGCCGATGATCCGGGTTGCTAATCACCAGGTTTGCGAAGAATCATCACAGGGCAGTTCGACAAGCGCATGACCCGTTCGGAAACTGAGCCCATTAACAGTCTGCCAATGCCTTTCCGACCATGCGATGGCATGACGATCATGTTGGCTCGAATGCTATCGGCGAAGTCTACGATTTCGGTTCCGGGGTCCCCGATGACACAATGAAGTTTCAAGAGTTCGTACTTTCCTTGCCCAAACGTTTCCTGCATTTGCTTGAGCGCCAGCTCAAACCGACCATGGTCGTACGACGGCGGAACAGGCATGGCCGGATCAATCGAGATGATCGCCGGGATCGGATCAACTACATGAATAACATGGATACTTGTTGTTTCCTCCGCCATCTCAAGTGCTTCGTCAACGGCCTCCATTGCGAGTTCGGAAAAATCGTATGGCAAGACAATCGTTTTGTTGGAAAAGTAATGCATGTGTCACCTGGTTTCCAGAAAGTGTTCGATGATGGTGTAATCGCAAACGCGATGCCAAACTCGACTTGATTAATGTCTAATGAGTTCAAATCTTGATGAAGCCAAGGATCGATCTGAAACTCTTCGTCCGGGCACCGGGTTTTGTGTGGCACTTGTATTTCGAAAGAAGTCGACCCCGGAACGAGATGTCAACTCTCGGGGTTACGGAGTTTGGCAACAATTCCACTATCCTTTTGTTTAAATTAAGTGAGCCATATCGCACACAAGCGCGCGCAAACCTGTTAAGTTCAGCGGCCGAACGGGCAATTTTCGAGTCGGCAGCATAATTGCATGAGTCCTGAGGAAATGGCCAAGATCAGTCATCACTGCGGCCTGAGGTTTCACCGAAAAATTTCGCCTGAAGGCCAATACGGTCCACGGAGCAAGAAAGGAACGGCAAGTCATTCTGAGAGAGCTTTAGCGAGCGATGAATCTCTCGCAAAAACACGAGAGATCCTTCAGTCGCCTAGGCTCCCTCAGGATGACTGGACCGATACTCGATTTTTTACTGAACAGTATTCCGCCTGAAGGCGGGACGACCAACGTAACGCTTTTCAGCCGCCAAATTTTGCCGGAAGGAAATACAAATGCCCGCTGAAAAACCAATCAGCTCGATCTGGCGACGGGACGTTGTTGCCTGGTGCTGCTACGACTGGGCAAACAGTGGGTATACAACCTTGATGATTACGGTGTTTGCGGTGTATATGCAACGAACCGTTTTCACGGCCGAGTCATCGGGTGTGACGGGACCGGTCGTGTGGGCGTGGAGCGTGGCAATTTCGATGCTGATCGGCGCAATACTCTCGCCTATTCTGGGTGCATTTGCCGACGCTCGAGCGGGCAAACGTACGGGGCTCGCATTGACCGCTTGCGCGGGTGGCGTGGCCTGCATGGTCATGGCGGTTTTGCCACCCGGCCAAGTCTGGTGGGTAACCGGTTTTTTTTTGCTGGCTAATCTGTGTCTCGAATTGTCATTGACATTTTATAACGGATTTCTGCCGGTGATTGCTGACGAAAAGTCGATGAATCAGGTGTCGGCTGCGGGCATGGGATGGGGGTATCTGGGCGGTGGTATTTGGCTATTGTTGGCAATGCTATTGCTCTATTTCGGCGCTGGGCTGGGGTTAGGCGACGGTGCTCATTTACTCCGGATCTGCATCTTCTTAACCGGAGCGTGGTGGATCATTT
>JAHEJI010000228.1 GCA_024638965.1 Planctomycetaceae bacterium | reverse complement strand
ACGACAACTCGCCGGATCATTATGCAAAAGGCACGCCGTCACACTGAACGAATCATAGTGCTCCGACCGCTTGTAAGCGTATGGTTTCAGATTCTATTTAACTCCCCTAGACGGGGTTCTTTTCATCTTTCACTCACGCTACTGAGTTCACTATCGGTCATTAGAGAGTATTTAGCCTTACGGGATGGGCCCCGCAGATTCAGACCAGGTTTCACGTGACTGGTCCTACTCAGGAACTTCGCGAGAGGTTTTTAACTTTCAAATACGGGACTGTCACCCTCTGTGGTCGACCATTCCAAGTCGTTCTTCTAGCAAAAACTTTCTAACTCTCATGTGCAAAGCCCTACAACCCCACAGGGGAAACCCCCATGGTTTGGGCTGCTCCGCTTTCGCTCGCCGCTACTAACGGAATCGATTTTTCTTTCTTTTCCTCGTGTTACTTAGATGTTTCAGTTCACACGGTTGGCTGCCCCGTACCTATGTATTCAGTACGAGCTAGTTCAGGTACCCTGGGATCAATGTTTGTTTGTCAACTCCCCCAAGCTTTTCGCAGACTTCCACGCCCTTCATCGCCTTCTAATGCCAAGACATCCCCCATACGCCCTTAGTAGCTTGACCACAAATATCCAGCCCTCTCGTGACAGGAGGCAGGAGACAGTCAGCAGGAGGCAGTGAAGCCAATGCCGAATATTCATCCAGCCCGTCACAAAGGAACCGTCAATTCAATCTTGCTACAGATCCAGTTATAACGATATCGCTTTAATTAAATCTTTTGACATACGGCCAATTCCAATCGGGCAAACCCGACCTTCCTCGGTCGCATGACGCTACTTAAGAGTGGTTACATATACGATGACCTCAAACCAATCGGGTCCCGCGACTTGCGTCGCAACCGACCAGTTCTCAACGGCCATCATAAGATGCCATCTATTCACACTAAATTGTCAAAGATCAAATGCTGCCGATTCACGCCGACAACCTCCCAAGATTGAGAGCGGTTCGTCCTGAAAAAGGTTCGCAGAAAGTCCGCAGACTACTCCAACAAATCTCTCCCTCAAGGCGAACCGCCGCCAATCTACATCGCTGTGGGGAACCGCAAATTTTACAGCGATCAGGAACTTCCGTCAACCGTCATTCCCGAAATAGCTCGCGATTCAAAGAAAGGCCAAATCTGGGCATCTTCATTTGGCCAGTACGACCAAAACACCCTTGGCTACTTCCATGTGTATTCAGTAGCGAGCCGACGAGTATAAGCCTATCGGCTCGTTGCTCAAGGGCCAATCATTCATTTTCCGTAAAATTATGGGAGTTTGTCGGAGCCCATTTGACTTCCCATATTGCCCCAGTTTAACACGCGCAGCCATTGAAGATCATCCCGGGTGACGCCGTCCGCAGCGTCTAGTTGACAAGCCAAATTCGCTCAATTTCAAAAGAGTCGTAACAAATGTATCGATGCGGAGCTTGAAACACGTATTGAGAATCGGCCAACCCTTGCGAATATGCGATCAAGTCCGAGACAATAAGGGAAAGTTGACTGTCGCCCGGACGTGAAACCCAGTGGAATGACCTTTCCAAAGACGGTGTAATTAAGTGGCGACCAAAGTCGTTTCATCGTGGGCAGCCGAATCAGGTCGTGGTCAAAATTACTCCCGGGGGGCGATCTGGAAATTCACCATTCTTTTGGAATCGCCGCAAATAAGCCAAGACTCGGCCAGCTTTCGTGCCGAAGTCGGAAGATGAGGTATACTCGTCGAGTTACGTCGATCCTGCGAATTGACCTCGTTGCTCACCCGATTCCTTCGCGATGAAACCTATTTTTGACACTTTGTCTGAGCAGAAAATCGCCTACCTCGTTTTGAAAAAATGTGGATGCACTTCGATCATGGGGGCCTTCGAAAATATCCGCAACGCGGCAGCCGGAACACCAAGCATCAACGAACTTCACGGCAATCTGGAAACACAAGTCCGAGCCCATCAATTACAACCGCTTGACGATTGGTATTTTTTCACCCTGGTCCGTGATCCGATTCGCCGCTTCCTTTCGTTCTATTCAAACAAAGTGCTTAATCGGTCGTTAAGCGGTAATCTTTCGATTGGCAATCCGCAAGTGTTTGGTTATCGAACCAATATGAGCTTGGACGAAGCGATCGACGTCGCGGTCGGTCGGAAGTTTGAACCGGATGCCCACGTCCTGTCTTATTCGGAAATGATGGACGACGTGGGTTTTGAGTTGAATTTCATCGGTCGAGTCGAAGAGTTCGAATCCGCGATTACGCGGGTGCATGCCGATACTGGCACCAAATTACCAGTTTTTCACCTGAACAAACACAACCGAATTCCGCTGTTTTTGAACCGAAGCCAATTTGACCGCTTGTCTGAATTTTACCGAGAGGATCAGGCACGATTTGGGTACAACGCTGACTACGATGCGTGGTGTGATCTGCATGTCGCGGGCGATCAGGTCGACTTCCAAACTGAGGAAGGATTTGAGTTTGAGGACGAGGCGAAACTGCTTCATTATGAGATCCAGCGAATTGACGAACGGTTCCGCGTGCGGTTGACTTGGCGAGTTCATCCGAACCATTCTCGAGCGCGATTCATTCGAGTCCTAAGTCGAGTCGGCAACGACCAGAAAATTTTGCATCGCCTGCCGGAGAACGAAGACTTGGGTCTCGCCTGCAATGACCAGAGGATGGTATCAGAAATCGTTGAGATTCCATTGAAAGTTCTCGAACCCAATCAAGACAAAGATAATTTGTGTATCGATATCTATTTCTGGGACGAGGAAAAAAAGAAAGCCAGATTGCTCAACTTTGCGGGCGGCACTCGGCTAGTGCTGCCGCTCATTTTGTAAAGACGACAAACGAAGTTGCACGAATCTCTGCATCCCGCCATTTGCGATCGTGTTGGAATGTACTTCGCAATAACAGTAGGGCCGTTTGTCCCAAACGGACAGAAACCGGCCGTTTCGGCCGGTGCGAGTCTGGGACAGACTCGCCTACTGGTTGATAAACGCTACTAGCGTTGTGAATGCCGGATTAACCAATTGATAATTTGACCGTAATGGCTTTCATTTGCGCTGTGCTTGATCAACTTTAATCGGTTTTGCTTGTTAGCGGCCGAATACGCCTGCCTCAAGATCGAAGCTGACTCTTCCGTTTCACCGTAAACCAACATCGGCGTCGGCGCGGCTAGCGCCAAAAATCCTGGCAAGTCAAAATACCTCGCTCCTCCAGGCAGAAAATACGGATCGCGAATACTTTCGACATTGGCAAAACGAAAACCGCGGGTGTCGAGCACGACGCCTTTGATCGCGTGAGCGCCGTCCAACAACGCCGTTTGCGCGAGGGCGACGGAGATGTCGATTGCGGAACGATCCAAAGCGACGACGAAGTAATCGGGGTCGACACCCCGTTTCGCTTCGTCGACAAAAATTTCGAGTTCATCGGTCGTTTTCTGGTTCACGTCGTTAACAAATGAATGAACCCGCTTTATGAGCTGCGGCGAGTTGTATCCTAGCGTGTAGGCAGCGGCTTCACGGTTGTTCTTCACTCGTCCTGTCACCAAACGATTGGTGCCTTCAATAAACATGTGGTCGATCGCCAAGACAGAAAACTGGCTTTCCAATAATCGTTTGACCAAGCCGTTTTGAGGATGTTTTGATTCAAAAACTGCGGAGCCTTCCTCGGTCGCAAGAACGACCAAGTCTCTGGCGTCGTCCCGTGTCCGAACAACGCCTTTTACGAGTTCGCCGATTTTGTTTTTTACGACGATCGTATATTCAGTCGTCTTGTCATCGAGCTTTTTTTCTTCAGATGAGAGGTTTTCACTAAACGTCGTCTGCTCGGACGGCGTTCTTCCAACCATCGTTGCAAGCACCGGAGAGAGCATCGCCCGATATTTCGCCAGCGATTCTTCATCGGTCGGGATCAACTTTTCAAGTTGTGTTTGAATATCGTCGCGCCACCATTTGAGCAAGTTCTTTTCAAAGTGTTTTCCCGTCGCAGGTTTCTTGTGATCGGGGTGACTGAACACGGTCAACTTGTGGGAATCGAGGAACTGGATTCTCGATTCAGTCGTCGGTCGGGTCAGCCCAAGGTGCATTGAAAACCAGCGATACATGGCCTCGCGGCTCACCTGGTTGTAGTTGTGGTTGAACTCGATTCGCGACGTCAAGTGAACGTTATCGGGCTTGCCATAGAGCGAATAAAGCTGCTGCAACTCGGGAAATCCTTTGGTTTCCATTTCAATGGTCCAGTCGTTTGCGGCGGTCAAGCCTTGCGGTTTGGGGGCGAACATTGCGGCAAATTCAACGTTGCCGGTGCCAATACGAAGATAACAGCAATTTTCGCAAGTACATCCGCCTTGCATCGCAGTCGAAACCATCACGGCAGGAAAAGAAACTACGGGACGATCATCAAGAGCGCACAAAATAAAAGTCTGCGTCCCACCGCCGCTCGCGCCAGTTACGCCAATGCGATCACCGTCGACCTCGGGCAACGACTCAAGAAAGTCAAGCGAGCGAATGGAGTTCCATGTTTGTAGACCCATCACCGATTGCAAATTCGCTTCAGCTCGAGGACTGAACAATCCCCAGCCGTCCGCCGAAATCATGTCAGGACGTTGCGTTTCGAACCGATGAGCGAGGTCGTAACTGATTTGTTGATTATCGGCATAGCCAATCATGTCATAGTGGAAAACGACACAACCGAGTCTTGCCAAATGAACGCAACGAGCTTGCAACGGACTCCTTGCATTCGGACGAAACTGTTCTGATCCATTACCAATCTGTTGATCGATCTCAGCGTCCGAAGCTCGGCGGAAGCGGCCGTCACGATGATGACCGTGCGGGCACAAAACACCGGGTGCTTTGCCGGTCAGGTTTTTGGGTCTGTAAAGGTTGCCGGTGACGAGAAATCCGGGCATGCTTTCGAAATAAACTTTTTCGATTGTGTAGTCGTCGAATTCCATCAACCCATGCATCACTGGATTCAAGGGCGTGCGCGTCGGCATCGGCCACAAGCCAAGCGAAATGAGCATATGTTTCCGAAGTTTTTCTTTGCGAGTCTCCCATTCGCTACGCGTCCGCGGAGGGACAAATAGAAATTCGCTGTTCAAGCTGCGCAGAGGGCCAAGGCGAATATCCTTCGGCGGAACTGGATTTTCGGGAGTCTCCTTTGTTGCAGAAGGGTCGGACTGATATCCAAGAATTGGCTGACACAGAATCAGCGTGATCATCAAAAACAGAAAGGCGATTCGCATAGTTGGGTTCTTTTCAATCAAGTTGGGTCTTGCCTTTGGAGCGACAAGACTGGCCTGACGGCGAACCTACAATCTAATCGATCGCAGTCTGCGGTCCCACTACAATCGGCGCAGCAAAAAGGCAGTTTGTGATCCGGCCATGGCTCCTTCAACCACTTCGACGACCTCGAAAAAGCTGGACAAGACGTCCACCAGATATTCCCGTCGAAACGAAATCAACGACTTCCAGTCGCGACCGCACGAACAAAAATCAGAATCTTGCTCAAGAAACTCCTGGTAGGCCGTTGTTTCCGTTCTTTTCGCGAGGTTGGGCGCATTCTGCTCGGCTTGAATCCGGTGCGTGTTTTCATCGTGCACTGTGATGTAGACAAAACCGCCCGGTTTTGTGACGCGTCGTAATTCAGCAAGCCACGACAAATAGAGGTCGTCGATGTGTGTGAAAATTGACATGCAAAATACGAGCGAGAAAAAACGATCCTCAAAAAACAGGTTCGGCGCCGTCGTCGATACCGCAAAGTGAAAAGGCGGGCTAAGATTCTGGTGACACCAGAAAACCATCGGAGAATTAAGATCGACACCCCAGGCTTCACCGTGGTAAGCCCAATCGCAGAACCAGCGAAGCACACGGGCGTTAGCACATCCGAATTCAAGAATGTTACCCGGTCCTTTTTCCGGATCGACCCCGTTTCGGATTAACGCCTCCCGAAGGATATTTGAATCACGCTTCCCGGAGTTCGCATACTGTTTCGGTGAATTTCCGTACTTAAGAAATAGCTCTTCCGGCATTGGGAGTTCGGATTGATCTTTTACCTTTGGAGCATCTCGCCGACGTTTCTTTTTGAAATGAAAACCTCGATCCTCGCCGATGCCATCACATTCCAGGAATTGTAAATGGCGAACTTTCAACTTGCTATTTTGTGTCATTATCTAATCCGTTGAGAACATAAATTTCGGCGCCGACAATAATCCCGGACGTCACTTTCGTTTCAGCACGACTGCCGACTGCGACAGACCCAGCGCACGACCTACAAATTCAATGACTTCAAAATAGTTTGATAAATGATCAACGAGGTATTCACGACGAAATGAACTCAAAGATCGCCAGTCTCGATCCACCGAACAGAAATCTGAATCTTGCTCCAAAAATTCGTTGTAGACAGCTGATTTCACGCGTCGCTGGTGCGGAGCAAACTCCCCCTCCTTCTCAATTTTTGCCGCTTCTTCATCATGCAGAGTAAAATAGAGCAGTCCTCCCGGCCGCAAGATTCGACGCAATTCGCAGATCCACGACAGGTAAAGATCGTCGATGTGGGTAAATACCGACATGGCAAAAATGGCCGAGAAATAATGATCTTCAAAACTAAGTTTGGGAATCGTCGTTGACACGCTGAAATGAAACGGTGGACTCAAGTTCTGATGACACCAGAAAATCATCGCTGAATTTAAGTCGACGCCCCATCCCTCGCCGTGTTGAGTCCAGTCAGCGAACCAGCGAAGAACACGTGCCTGGGCACATCCAAATTCGAGGAAGTTGCCCGGCCCCTGTTGGTCGTCGACTCCCGCACGAACCAGGGCCGCCCGGAGAAGATCCGCATCACGCTTGCCTGTAAAAGTGTACTTGTCGGCGTCGTTCCGATGCTTGATGAAATCCTGATCTGGAATCGGCAATTTCGTCGGATCGATCAGGGGAGGCGAATCGTTTCGACTCCGTTTCTTGATGTGAAATCCGTTGGACTCACCCATGCCTCCGTGTTCAAAGAAAAACAACTGCCGCGGATTCAAAGAATAATTGTGTGCCATTGAACAAATTCGGAGGTCGGAATTCGGAGGTCGGAATTCGTGCGAACAGGATTGTACGGTTTTGTAAGCCAGAAGTGGAACTCCAACATGCGGATTTGTCTAACGAACTCCAAATTCATACTCTTTCGAGATATACTTCCGACTTTCGTCATATAAAAAAGGCCGATCACATTCCGGTGATCGGCCTTTCAGAGTGGAGACGAAGGGGCTCGAACCCTCAACCCCCAGCTTGCAAAGCTGGTGCTCTCCCAATTGAGCTACGTCCCCGATGTTTCAGTAGGCAGTTTCCAGTCGGCAGTATGCAGGCAAATTAATTAGTTCCGCAGAATTTTTCTGGGTGCTTTAACATCCCGCCTAGCATTCTACCGATTTCTTCACTTCTCTGAATCAGCTCTTCATGTTTTCGCTTTGAAAGGTAACCACAACGCTCCGCAAAATCCAGCCAAACTTGCGTTTCTGTTGCCTCTCCGTCAGCCTCAACCAATTTACTCACGAACGATTTTGGGTAGGTCCGTTTCCGATAGGCTTCAGCAATTATTGCCGCTGTCGCACGTGAACTTCGTCGAATCTGATCGACTAGGCCATATTTCTCATTTTCCGGAAACGCCTTGGTCAGCTCAAAAATATCAAAAGCCAATTCAAACGCCGCCTGATAGACCTTTAGTCCTCTGAATCCTGCCAACTGCAACTCTCTATTTGAGTTCAATCTGCAGCACACATTCGACTGCCAACTGCCGACTGTCTTCTGCCAACTGACACAAGTGGGCGTACCAAGATTCGAACTTGGGACCTCATCGTTATCAGCGATGCGCTCTAACCAACTGAGCTATACGCCCGGATTATAGCCGAATTCAACAATTGCGACATGCAAGACTCAGCCCTCAACGGAGCGGCTATTTTATGTTTTGCCGTAAATGTGTCAAACCGTGTTTGATAATCGTCATTTTGATCCCAAAAAATCAACGTAGGTTCGCCAAATATTCTCTCAGTCTAAAAAACCAATCAGCTTTTAAGGAACCAGGCTCCTTGATTTGGGACGTGTAGGACGGATTGTTAATCCGCTTAAACGGAATACCATTCCATCTTGACCGTTAATCATTCTGGACCAGGTAACTGCGAGGTTTAGCGATTTTGCAAGTAAAACCACTATTCTAAAATGGACACAATGAAAAACTGGCTATTGATTGTTTGTCCCGTTGTGTCAACCTTCATCGGTCTGCTCCTATTCTGGGCTGGGTTTTCGTCAGCCATTTCATGGACAGCCGGTATCACGCTGCTCGTCGCGGCCTGGTGGATCACCGAACCGATCTCGATTCCGGCGACGTCGTTAATTCCCTTGGCGGTGTTTCCTGTTGTCGGCGTGTTGACGCCCGAGCAAGTCGCCGGAGCCTACGGCAACAAGCTGATTCTATTGATGCTGGGCGGTTTTATGCTTTCCGCGGCGATGGAACGCAGCGGTGCTCACCGCCGGATCGCATTGGGCATGGTGAACCTGTTTGGTGGAAAAAGTGCAAGGCGCTTGGTATTTGGATTTATGGCGGCCTCGGCAGTGCTGAGCATGTGGATTTCAAATGCTGCGACGACGTTGATGCTGTTACCCATCGTATTAGCGGTGGTTGCTCAGACCGAAAACGCAAGACTTCAACTGAGCCTGCTGTTGGGCGTCGCGTACGCTGCGAGCGTTGGAGGTATCGGGACGCCGATCGGCACACCACCCAACATTATATTCATGGGAATCTACGAAGAGAGTTTTGGCGAACTTGGATTTGTTGAGTGGATGTCCTGGGCGATGCCCATCGTATTGATCATGCTCCCGATTGTCGGGTTTTGGCTAACTCGGGGGCTATCAAAAACCGAACCAATCGAATTGCCAAAGGTGGGAACTTGGCGTCCAGAAGAAATCCGGACGTTAACT
>JAHEJI010000043.1 GCA_024638965.1 Planctomycetaceae bacterium | reverse complement strand
CATTCACGATCACCAGGCTGAACAGGTGGGTACAGATTTTCCACCGGCCCCGGATCGTTGATGCCGACACCCCAAAGGAATCGGAATGTCATCATGGCTCGCTCTTTGTCGACCAGATTATTAAGGTACGCGAGAAGATTCCCATAGACGTCGCAACGCCAATTGAAATCAAACGGAGAGACCTGTGCTACCAGGTATCGCGCATCCCCAAGGCCATATTGAACGTCGCTAAAATTCGGCCCGCCATCGGTGGAATCCATCTCGGTCGAGGGCCAGAATTTTCGCAAGATCACCTTGCGAACTTTCTCGGACCAAGCGCGATATTCGGCCGCGCGGTTGGCCTGTTTTTGTTTCCCGAGAATACCCGCATAGCAGTTGAGGCAAAGAAACCACAACACCTCGTCGTAGAGAACGTGATAGCTCCATCCAAACAAGTCGGCCCAATCGCCTGCTTCAGGTATTTCCAGCAGACCACAATTGTTGGAATCGTGGGCGGACAACCAATCCATTGTCTTTTGCAGTTTGTCGGCATTCTCTTCGACAATTGACCAGTCATCCGTAACCTGGGCATAGCGCCAAAGCGCAATCACGATCCACATACCGCTGTCGATGGATGCGATCCCTCCAACACCGCCATATTCCGGTTCACTGCTGTCCAAGTGAACGCTTGCCGGAATTTGACCGTTAGGGGCCTGATGATCAAGCAGCGTCATTAGAGTCTGCCTTTGGCACTTTCGAATGGGTTCATCGTCCAGGTCAATCGTCCAGCAAATTGTCTTGGCCCCATCGCGAGCCCAAACACTGCGGTAGTTGACATCTGTGCCAAATGTCTTGTTATCGTTCAACGAACAAGCGGAGAACCCCAACGGCGTTACATTACGGTAGAGCGCATCCATCGCATGACGATACGCATTTTCCAACAATGCCCGTTCATCATCGGAAAGCTCACGATACTCGTGCGGCTTAAATAGAATTCGTTTCGCCAAGTCCTGCTACTCCATAATTTCGCTATTTGAAGGCGACATCTTTGTAGCAAAAAGCTGCGTGCTGCAGAACATCGACTTTATCTTGAACAGACCAAAAACCTCGTAACTTGGTGGCTTCGCGGCCGTCCGGCAGCGACGGTGTAGGCGGCAAAACGATAGAATCTTTCTGGACATGATGGTCGTTTGTCATAAGAACTGAATCTGGCCTCAATGCCTTACCGATAAACTGATCAACCAACCTGCGAAATGCCGCAATTCACGCGGCTTTTTTTATGCGGTCCTTGAAGGAATATAATGACAACAATACTCGAACCAGAACCAGACCTCGAAACAGTATCGAATATTATTATCGCTTCGCATCGGGTGCGAAATTCATTTGCGGCGTGTCGAGTAAAGTTCAATGCTCAGAAATCTAACTCAAACAGCCTGATCGTTTGAGCAGCTGGTAAGGCTTAACGCAGTGAAACGCCTGATTGAAACCAAGCACGCAGCTATCGTACGCTGACCTTAATCAGAAGCCAGATCGACGCAGCGATTACCCCACTTAGCTTAGGAACGCGTCAAATATAACTTCCGTATCTTCAATGTGGGCTGGACGCTCCGCGGCCAGCAATTTAGGCGCTGCGGAGCGTCACCGCCACAATAAACAACCAATTGGTTTTTGACGGATGACTTAGCTCGCAGATGAGTTTGAACTCAGCTGAGATTTTCCGTCAGTTCAGGCCCCCGGACTATTTGCGAAGATTGAGTCCTGACATTTATCGTCAAAAGTGCGAGCGAGTCCCGGCCCAGTTTTCCAACGCAGTTCGCTGGCTGAACAAACGTTTGAGAAGCTGCTTGTCGTGAAGAAACAATCATGTCGATACAAATGGCCGCTGCACATGGCATCTGCCGCTACGTTAAAAACACCTGCAATCGACACTCGGATCAACGACCAATACTTCTCGCTTCCGAGCCTGTTTATGAGGTACCAGTCGCATAATCCAAATAATGCTTCAGGTTGGTTTCGCGATTCATAGCTAACAGCGATTGGATTTCACGACAAAGCCGTCAGTTCCCGATAACGATCAAGGCATTGATGTATCAGTGCCTGCGTTCGTTACAGGAATGGTAGATTGCAAGCTTCAAACCGTTATCGCGTTGTCTTTGCCTTGCTCCTGCTTATATCCACGGTCGGCTGCCGATGCGCGAAACGTGCGAAATGGAATGCACCGGAGGTAGCCTATCTACGTACGGGGTTCCCAACAAAAGACTCTGTCCTGGCAAAGGCCGAACTCGCGCTCACCCACGCCCTCGCGCTCGAGGCACAGGGCAATCCTGCCTGCGTGGATAGTTACTTTCAATCGGCCAGACTGTCGTGGTGTGAAATCCAACGCCAGATCAACGAACATGGATGCTCGTTCAATCGAGCCTCGGAAATTTATCGTTCCGCTCTGGCCCAGCTCATTTCGACCGGGCAAAGTTTCAATCGACTCGATCCTCGACGCGGGCTCGAGGTTTGCACAACGGCTGGTTCGGTCAAAATCCCAACCAGCTATCGCGGGTTTCCCTGGAAGCCGAGTGACTTCGAACATTTGATTCCCGTTGGCCAATACTCGACGAAGGATCTGAAAACCCAATACCGTTGCCCCGGGCTTGGAATTTCTACGGTTGTGGTTCGGTGCCGCAAACCGAACGAAGCCTACCGAACAGACCAACAAGCGTTTGCCGCAACCGTTGTGCTGCGACCGGTCGAAAGCGAAACTTCGTTGCCCACCAGTCCATTCGTGCTGGAGCTGTATGATCCGCTGCGAGTGTCGTCGATTAGTGTTACCGGACGTCAAATCGATTTAGAGCGCGACATCACCGCGCCCTTGGCGTACCGCCTTAGCCAGGCCGACCGCGGATACCTGACTGCATTCTTGCAACCAGGATCGAATTCTAAAAACACCGGCTTGTTCATGATCGAGCCCTATCAACCGGGCAAGATTCCAATTGTGTTTGTTCACGGTTTGCTCTCGGACCCTTTCACGTGGGTCAACATGGCGAATGAGCTGCGAGCCCGTCCCGAGTTGGTCGAACGATATCAAATCTGGGGATATCAATACCCGACGGGTGAACCCTTTCTGATAAGTGCCGCCGGTCTCCGTCACCAGTTGCAGGAAATCCAGTCGCAATACGATCCTTATTGTTCGGATGAGGCACTTAATCGCACAGTTTTGGTTGGCCACAGCATGGGGGGTTTGATTTCCAAACTTCAAATCACTTGCAGTGGAAGTCAACTTTGGGATGCCGTTTCCTGTCGTCCGCTGGAAAATATCTTCACCACTCCCGAGACGCGGTCATCCCTGGCGGAGTCGTTCTATTTCGATCCTCTGTCGATGGTTTCCCGCGTCGTTTTTATCGGTACGCCTCACCGGGGATCACCCTGGGCAAAGCGACCCGTCGGCCGACTTGGTTCCAAACTGGTCGACGAGCCCTCGGTCATGCAAGACCGGCACCAACAATTGATCAGAGACAATCCAGGTGTATTCACGCGCGAGTTTACCAAGCGAATTCCAACCAGCATCGACCTCCTGAATCCAAATAGCCCTTTGCTTCACGCCATCGATGCGCTGCCTGCTAACGACCAGGTAAAACTCCACACGATTCTTGGCAGTGGATATCGGATGTTTGCCGCCGGTGACTCCGACAAAGTCGTACCTGTCAGCAGTGCCAAAAAAACGAGGGTCCTTAGTGAAAAATCCATTCATGCCAAACACACGCAGTTAACAAAGGATTCCAGAGGAATCGAAGAACTGATCTGTATTCTGAGAACCCATCTGCGCAAAGAATCGGAACCGATCTTTGAGATACCAAACGAATCCATCATGAATTCTTCCAATATTGTGCCGCGTAACCGTCATTAATGGACCTCCGACCGGCCCAAAATCATGTACCCTCAGCATTGAGGGCGGCAAAACGAAGGCTTATTATAGTTTGTTGTGCTATTCTGGCGAGTTCTGTCCTCCACGGTGCCATAATGACAAGCCGTTATTCGTTGGCCCCGATTGCGCACAACAATATTTGGGAGCGTACTTGAGCTTGTGATCGTAGACAAAGACCAAACTTGAACAGTCGGATGTGAATCAAATGGCGAGCACCAACGAAAAAACAGACACCTACAAACCAGCTGGTTTTTCGCGTGATTTTTTTGCGGCGGACGAGCCAAGTTTGAATGTTGAAATGGTCGCGGCAACCCATCCCGGTAAAGTACGCGAGCGAAATGAAGACCACTACGCTGTGATTCGACGTACCCGTAGTTGCGAAATGCTGCTGACGAATTTGCCTGCTGATGACGTTGCGTTTGTCGATGATCGGGCTTACGGAATTCTAGTAGCCGACGGAGTCGGCGGAGCCAAATTTGGGGACTTTGCCTCACAGCTTGTGCTTGAAACTATTTTCCAGTCCGCCAGTTTGGCAACGAATTGGCTGATGAAATTCAAAAGCCTTGACGCTCAAGAGGTTCAACAACGAATTGATGCCTATGTCAGTCGGATCCGGGAGGCATTTCGTGAGCACACCGAGGTGGACCCCGAAAAAAGAGTGATGGGCACCACATTAACGGCGGCATATTTATTGCCACCGCACGCAATCATTGCCCACATCGGCGATTCAAGAGCGTATCTGGCCCGAGGTGGAATCCTCACGCAAATCACTCGCGACCACACGTTGGCTCAGGCCTTTATCGACGCCGGTGCCAATCAGGAAGATGTGTACAAATGTCGACACATACTGATTAACAGTCTCGATGGCATTCGTGAAGAAGTCGTTGCGGAAATCATGCACGTCGAATTAGTAGCCGGCGATCGCCTGCTCTTATGTACCGATGGCTTGAGTGATTTGGTTGACGCCGCGCAAATTGCGTCCATTCTTTCTTCAAATGACTTGCAGACGGCATGTAACAAGCTCATCGAATCAGCCCTCGACGAGGGTGGCAAAGACAACATTACCGTTGTCCTTTGCGATCTTTCAGAGCCCTTGTCCGACGAAAAAAGCTGACTTTGGTGGTGATTCAATTCAAGCCAAAATACGGATATAATTTAATCAAGGGTGTCCGGGAATTATTTCGTTTAACGGCAAGCCGCAGGCGACTTTATCTTACACTGCGAAAAGCCGACGCCTTCGGCTAGCCGTTAAACGCCGTAAAACGACGGCAACGCGTTCATTCCAATTCCCGGACACCCTCATATCATTACACCGCAAACTGCCGCACTAACTTCTGATTTAAAGGGCGACCAAGAAGTTTCCAGGGTCTATAATAAGCCACAGTTTCAAGCCAATCTTATGTCCACAATCATCACATTGGAGTCAAAACCGTGATCAAGCCAATAAAGTCCGCCGCCATTTCATCAGCATTATTGTTCTCATTGGTTTTGACGAGCATCGACTTATGCCAAGCGCAAACGCCGCTCCCGGTTTATGTTGAGCCGGCGCCCGTCGTCGTTCGACGACCCATTTACCACCACCACGTCTATTACGCACCAACCGTCCCTGCGCAAGTGACTTATACGACCTACTACGCGCCTCAAGTACCAGTCGTGCCCATGGCGTCGGTACCCGTTCGGACTGTGTCGGCCTATTACGTGCCAACCGTTCCGGTCGTTCAGCAATACGCGGTTCCAGTTGTACGCCCGCGAAGAGCCCGTCGATACTGGGTTCCGGCGGTTGCCGTCCGGCCCGTCTATTGGGTGGGCTATTAGAGCGCGTTTGGTTTGAATTTGGCGTCTTTTCGTCGGTTTCGCCCGGCAATCAGAGCGCCACGACCACCACATGTCCGTGCAACACGCACTAGTATTTCGTCTCAACTCACTTTTCGGGTAGTGGACGAGGCGACGAGTCCTCAATACAACGGTTTTGGCAAAGGACTCGTCGCCTCGTCCACTTCTATTCACAACGTTCAATCCGAAAACCAAGCTGCGGCCGACTACTAGGTTTTCTCAGAGCTCAGCTGATCGGCGTCGGTCGATTCTGTGTCATCTGATTCATCGAATTGATATTCGTATTCATGGTGTTTTACGACCATGACCGCACACTTGGCGCGTCGAACGACTTCTTCAGTAATACTGGAGCCCAACCAACCGGCAACACCTGGTCGTTTATGCATTCCCAACACGAGCAATTCACAATCCATTTCTTCCAGAAAACTCAATAACGTTTTGACTTTCGTCGATTGCTCGGCAACGATAATTCGTAGTTCCCGTTGAACCGAAGCGTTACTCGGCTGATGCGATTCCAACTCAGCTTCAATATCCCTGCTCTCGTTGGTCTTGGGGTCTGTTAAGGTCGTCCCAAGGGCTACTAACGGTGGATAAGCAATGAAGCAAACGAGTAATTTGGCCCCGAGTTTTTCCGCAAGTTCATGAGCCGTCTGCAGGGCCGGAATACTGGCTTCGGAAAAGTCGGTCGGATGAACGATTGTGGAAAACATGATTGTCCTTATGAATTATTACGATTGTGTCCTGTTCGCAACCTGATGTCCTGGCTGCAGGATTTTCTGAGTCGTGGTCTGATGTCAAAAGCGAAGAGGAGTGTCATGCAACTTCGCCTAAGCCCGTTTGGAGAAAACTGTGTAGTTTCCTTTGTCCCCAAATGAACCGGTTGTGTAGGGCTTAGCCGCTCGAAACCCAATTGAGGACAATTGTGGCTACACTTTTCCAACAAAGCTAGTGCCGATCATAACATGATCGGAATCGTCGTTAAAAGACGCCGTGCTACTGAATCGAGAATTGCAAGTCGTACGGATCATCTGCGGCTTGTGACTTGGGAGAACTGAGCGACGCCAGAAAGCGGCCGAGTCTTGAGTAGAATTCCTGATTCGCACAATCAAAATGGCCAACATTTTCCTGGCGGACAAGAGTTTTGTCACGGGAAGGACAACCCGCATACAATCGCTCGGCGTGATCAAACGGGATCAAAGCGTCGTGGGTTCCGTGTGCGATAAATAAAGGCTCATGAAAACTGCCAATCCATTCAACCGAGCGAAATCGATTTGTGAGGAGCGGTCGAGCCGGCAGGTACCAAAACTTGCTGGCGGCAAGATCATCCAACGCCGCGTAGGTGCAGTGTAACACCAAAGCTCTCGCGCCCATCTCCGTCGCAACTTTCGTCGCGATTCCGCCTCCCAACGAACGGCCAAATACGATCACTTCTTCCGGACTTGTCTCGGACAGCTCATTTAGCTCTCGCATTGCGGCCCGTCCATCCATCAGTAATCCGGCTTCGCTGGGAATGCCTTCGCTTTTGCCGAATCCGCGATAGTCGACAACGAAGAGATTCATGTGCAGATTTTGACAGAATCTGATGAATTCGTGTTTTTGTGTGGCGACGTTTTCAGCATTGTCATGAAAGTACAACACGGAGCCGCGGGCTTCCGAGGACGTGCCATACCAACCGGTTAAGCGTGTTCCGTCTTCGCTCTCAAATTCAATTTCTTCGACCCAATCGTTTGCGTCAACAAAGTTCCAATCGCCAACGTCTATACCAACGGGCTGGTAGATCATTTTGTTCTGAAACAGACAAAGCACACCGGTAGTCAATAAATAAAACGTACCGACACTCAGCACGGAACACATTGTAAAGGAAGGTTTTTTCATCGCCGACGCCCAGTAAATTGGTCAATATCAAACCAATGATAGGTCGCCCCAAATTCGGACAAGCAAGTTTTCAGTTTGAACTCATTGGAGAAGTGACGAGGGGGACGATTACAACGGTTGTTCCTTCCGTGCGCTTTCGGCAGTGGCTTAATTGGATTGCCCGATGGCTATACTCTTGAACAAGTACGTAATTACACGGAAAAATCCAACGCTGGCGCTATTGAGTGCGTTGCACGTTAGGCGCAATTCGGTTCGTAGGCTAAACAGTGTGGGATATGGCTTCAAGCCTGCCAAAATTTTGTGAGCCGTTGCTTCGATATAGCTGCGAGGCGGCTGCGAATGTGGTCGGCACATTTTTCCTGGAAAACTTCAAAGTGACTTTCGACGTTAAAAACAAACGAATACGACTGACGGGTCCAGCCGAAAAATCCGTTACTCCGAAATCGTTGCGAAGCTTGGGACTCGGCTTAAAAAACGAGGGCGACCATAATCCTCTTTGTTAAACGGGAGACTTCCGGCAATGTCTCGGAAAATCGAATCTGCGATGTCAAAATGCCAGTAATCGCAGAATCTCCAGCATCTCCAGCATTGATTTAAACGCTGGTTGAACTGCAGCTTGGCGGCGGTAAGAATTCATCCTTACTACCCAAATATCCGTTAATCTGATTTTTTCTGACATCCTCAATTGGCGTTTTTCTGGGCCGTGTTGTCAAAAACCACAATGGCTGGCAGAGCATTTGCACCGTTGTTTGAACGTCAGCAAGAACGGACGAAAATCGCTTGGAAAACCCTGTTCTTCGCTGGTTTACCCAAGTTTTTAGGCCAATCCTGCGTTTCGAAATCTCACACTCGATGCTTGAACACTCTAAGTGAGCTATTTCGCACGTTCTGCTGACTTTTTTCGTGAACAGTTTCAATTCATTGCCGGAAACGGCACCCAAGACTGGATTGCCAAATTGAATGCCGGTAGATACCATATTGATATCCAGTCTCAATAACCTATATACGTGCGACATGACCGAGGAAACGAAGCAAATCCCGATTCAGCGTCTCCCTAAAGGAGAAAAAGGAAAAGTCACTGCGTTGGTGGGTGACGCGGATGAGGTGGCCCGTTTGACAGCACTGGGGATTCGCAAAGGCGTCGAAGTTTGCAGCCTTCAAAAGGGCTGTCCCTGTATTATTCAATTCGGTTGTTCACGCATGTGTTTAAGAACGGCTGGGCAACTGCAGGTCATGGTCTCGCCGGTGTAATTAGCGGTCTGTCCGAGATTTCTCTGGCCCATGGCAGGTGGTAAATCGCTTTCCGAGTTTTTCAGCATCGTCAATTGAAAAGAAGCTCGCGGGCCGTTGGATGGCAAGGTTTCACGCACATGACAGATCTGCCATTGAAAACTCTTTCGGCAAGTTCTTTGATCGACAAGAAACCTATCACGGTTGCCTTGCTGGGCAATCCTAACACGGGCAAGTCCACAATTTTCAATGCCCTGTCTGGCATTCACCAGAAAACGGGAAACTACGCCGGCGTCACGGTTGAAAAGCGAACGGGAAGTTTTCGGTTCGCCGATAAATCTTTTCAGTTAATTGACCTGCCAGGTACCTACAGCCTTGCCCCGAACAGTCCTGACGAAATGCTTTCCGTCAATGTGCTCCTTGGCCGCCAAAGGGAACAAGTCGCCCCAGACGTCATTGTCTGTGTGGTCGACGCGTCGAATCTGGAGCGTAATCTGTTTCTGACTAGCCAGATTCTCGAGCTACATCAGGCCACCGTGATTGCTTTGAATATGACCGATGTCGCGGAACAACACGGAATTTCGATCGACGTTGACCAGCTGTCAAAACTTGTTGGCGTCCCCGTCGTACCGGTTCAGGCTCATCACCGCGTCGGTCTTGAGCAACTAAAACAGGAGATTGCGAATGCGACGAACCGTTCACCCGCGCAGCTTCACGATCCGTTCGTAGATGAAATCAAGCAAAGCATCGAACGACTGGAACGCGCGTGCCCAAGTGATTGCAATTTACAACGATTCGTTTTGACCCGTATGTTGTTCGATACCGACGGTTACATGATCGAACAAATGCAGGATCAAGTCGACGACAGTTTGCTCGACGCAATTCGAGCCGAACAACAGCAGATGAAGTCGGCGGGAACATTTGCCGAAAGCGAATCCAACGCCCGCTACAACTGGATTCAAAGAAATTTAGTGGGGATTGTAGAAGTTGGCGAGCCTGTCAAGTCTTCGTTTGTTGATCGCGTCGATCGATTGTTGACGCATCCCCTAATCGGGCTTGTCCTTGCGGCGGTCGTGATGATGCTGCTGTTTCAAGTCGTGTTTTGGGCCGCCGAACCCGCATCGGCGGCGATCGACTGGTTGACCGGACTGGCGTCAGGCGCAATCGATAAACTGTTTGTCAACTTGACGGGCAGCGCCGACGGCGCTCTCCACTCGCTGCTTGTCAATGGACTGATCGCGGGAGTTGGCGGCGTGCTCGTTTTTCTTCCCCAAATTATGCTGCTGTTCCTGATTCTTGCGGTTCTGGAAGACACAGGCTACTTGTCGCGACTTGCCTTTCTGACTGACAAATACCTTTCGAGAATCGGGTTAAGTGGAATCACGCTGATACCGTTGTTATCGTCGTTTGCGTGTGCGATACCCGGGATTATGGCAACTCGCGTGATCAAAAATGACCGTGAGCGGCTGATCACAATCCTGATTGCCCCTTTGATGAGTTGTAGCGCCCGATTGCCGGTTTACACGTTGCTGATCGCAGCCTTCGTTCCAACAACTGCGATTTATGGGTTCGGTCTGCAGGGATTGACGATGTTCGCGATGTACTTGATTGGAATCGTGGTGGCTATCATCGTGGCGTGGATCTTGAAAAAGACGATGTTGAAAACCGGCTCGACTTCGTTCGTGATGGAATTGCCCAGCTACAAGGTCCCTTCGCTGCGAAGCATCTGGTTGAAGGTTTACGAAGGTAGCGCCGCCTTTGTCAAAGGCGCCGGCACGATTATTGTCGCCGCGACGATTATTGTTTGGGCCGCCGCATATTTCCCACGCGATGTCGAAAGTCTTCCCAACGGATTAATGGATCGAAAAATCGAGTTGACGACGGAACTTGAACAGCTGAATTATGATTCTTCCGAATCAGCACCCTTGCACGAAGAACTACTTGCCGTTTCCAACCAGATCGATGCGAGTTATTTGCGATACAGTTATTTGGGAAGAGCAGGGCAGTGGATCGAGCCAGTAGTTAAGCCACTTGGTTGGGACTGGCGAATTGGAAGCGCCGCAATCGCATCTTTTCCGGCTCGGGAAGTCGTCGTCTCGACGATGGGTGTCCTGTTTGGACTAGGCGAAGACGTTGATGAAGGATCTGTGTCCCTGAAGACGTCTCTGACCAACGCAACATGGGACGGAACGGACCGAAAACTGCTTAATTTGCCGGTAGCGCTGTCGATCATGGTTTTCTTTGCACTGTGCGCTCAGTGTTCATCGACGTTGGCCGTGATCAAACGCGAAACCAATTCATGGTTTTGGCCCGTGTTCACGTTTGCCTACATGACTATACTTGCCTACATCGCGGCGTTTTTAACTTTCCAAATTTCCAGTTGGTTGACGGGATAGCAGATGGAATTTGATTGGCAGACTATTACCGCATTGTTAATCGTCGGTTGGGCGTTCTTCCAGATGATCCGTACGATAGTGCCATCATCAACGACGCCGAGCAGTTCATGTGGATCTTGTTCTGGCTGCGCAAAGAATACGATCCAGCTTTATGAATTGAAACCACTTCGGCATAGTTGACGGAACAGCATCCTTTGCACTCCGGCCAAATTAGCTCGGCAGCTTCCTGCAAGACAATCAGCGCGTTCCGTGCCAAGTAACGCTATCCGTCGGGATCGTCCAGCAATCGCTGTAGACGTTCACCGAGTTCTCTTGAAAAACGGCTCGGCCAGTTCGCGTCAACTAAACCAATCCCGATCATGTCGCGCAAATGAGTGCGATCTTTGTCACGATACGAGGTAAACTCATACGGATTAACGACTCAAGATCGACGATCGGAAACTGACCTGCATGATCTGACTCGGAAACATCGGGAGTCGGTGCGAGATAACGGTCGCGCACTTTTTCGTCTGCAAATAGAATGTGGATCGCGTCACGGATTTTTGCATCCGGTCCGTCCAGAAAAAATTCGACATTCTTCGACGAGCCATAAACAAATCCGGCTTCGTCGAGTGCCATTTTGATTCGTTCAAAATCTTCGCGGCGAATCAGGATATCGACATCCGGTGTGTTTCGAACGGCGGCTTCATCGATTCGAGAAACAAAAAGCAGCGACGGCATTTGCGCCAGTGACCGCAAAAGGAATTCCAGCTTTTTGTAAGGCCGAGTTGGCTCGCAACAATCGTTCACGTACTTTTTCCACGGCACGCACCATCCGACCCAGGGAAACAGGCGGCAAAGTCGACGGGTCGATGCTTTTATCGGGAGTTGAACTCATTCCTCAATTGTAGCAACTCGGTTTTCTCCAAGTCTCCAAGTACCGCTTGCCAAATTTTGTCCGAACGTCGGCCACAAGTTTCTAGTTTTCGTTTCGCCACTACCCTATAATCCGTCTCGAAGGCGACGGCGACAATCAGTCGTTAGGTCTAGTGATAAATACATCCTTATTGTCATAGGTTTACGAAATGGCGAAGAAGAAAAAGAAAACCGCGAAGAAAAAAGCTCCAACTCGAGCGGCCAAAAAGAAGAAAAAGGCGGCAGCAAAAAAAGCTCCAGCAAAAAAGGCCGCCAAGAAAAAGGCCCCGGCAAAGAAACCCAGCTCAGGAAGTAAAAGCGTCGATAGCATTTTGAAACAATATGAAAAAGAGCGAGTCGCTCACCAGTCGCAACTCGCGGCATTGCAAAAGAAGATTGCTGATTTGGAAGCGAAGTCTCGCGCTTTTCAGGAGCAAATCGCTAGTTTGACGGGCAAGGAAAATGCCACCAAGGATGCCATTGCGCAGCTTGACTCTCGACGCGACGAGGAAATCAGCGGGCTGTTGTCGAAACTGGGCGTTCAACTTGGAAGTGGTGTCCCTGAGGCCGCGCCGCCGCCCGCCGAGTCGCATCAAGAGAAAGATTCCAACGACGGCGAAACTTCAGATAACGACTCGGATTCAAGCGAGGATGAAGAAGGTGATTCGGAATCCGAATCGGAATCCGACCGCGATTCGGACGAAAACGCTGAATAGCAGGTTAATTCTCGTATTCGCTCGCTCATTCAACATCTTCGGATTCAACATAATCGAAATGCGAATCCGGATTACACCACACCGGTCGCGAACGACGACTTGCGTTCGCTCGCATCTCTGCTTCGGCATATTTTTCTTTGCCTTCGCGAACGGCAACAGCGGCGGCGAGAGAATACTCGGTCAATTTGGAATTCTTGCAAAAAAACAAATCCTAACACTTGCACCCCTGCTTGAAAACAAGTAACCTTATGGTTACATATTATGAACGAGCCGAATCAGACCGATTTAGTATTTCAAGCGCTGGCCAGTCGGCCGCGACGATTGATCATGGATCTTGTTAAACGCATGCCGGGCTGCTGTGTGAACGATGTCTGTGAGCATTTTGAGATGAGCCGAATTGGCGTGATGAAACATTTGAAAATCCTGGTCGCAGCAAAACTGGTGCTTTCGCGCAAGAAAGGCCGCACACGCGAGTTGTTTTTTAACTCGGCGCCGATACAGATGATTTACGATCGCTGGACGGACGAATACAGCGCGTTTTGGGCGACTCAAGCAGTGGACCTGAAATACAAGGCTGAAAACAAAGCAAAAACTGTGAAATCGACTAAACGCCGCTCGACCTCCTCCGCAACCAGTGAATCAACGAAACAAAAATCAACATCCACTCGAAAAAAGAAAGTTGCCCGATGACATCAAATCTTGAAACGACGACCCAAGTCTCGCAGATCACGATCAACGCACCGATTCAACAGGTTTGGGATACGCTCACCGCAGAAGGCGAAGTTCAGCCATTCTTTTTTGGAAGCGTGATGCACACGACCAAATTCGCACCAGGGGCACCCATTCGGATGCGCACTCCCAACGGGAAATACACAGGTGTTGTCGGTGAAGTCCTGGAACTCGACCCACCTTACAAATATTCGATGACATTCAAATTCACGAACTTCGACGATGCCGTCTGCATGGTGACTCACGAGTTACGGGAAGTCGACGGCGGCACCGAATACACGTTGACGTCCGAAGGGGTTCCAGTCGGCACGAAAACGGAAAAGAACATGGCGGGTGGCGGCAAAATCATAACGACGACTTTGAAATCCTGCATCGAAACTGGCAAACCGACGATGATCGCCAGGATCATAATGTTGACGGGCAAATTGCCATTCTTGGCACCCAAACAAAGCTTGTCAGTCAACTGGCCAATGGAAAAGCGAATTGAGATGAAATAGCCGGAAAGAGACGGATGGCGAAAATGACAAATCGACCAATATCAAAGTTCAAAAAGAAAGAGATGACAAATGGTTAAGAACATTTTATCTGTGATCGCCGGATATGTGATTTGGACCGTTATCTTTCTGGGAGGCGCTGCCGGCATCCGAGCGGTGCGACCAGACGTTCACGACGAAAATGGGATTACGGCTGATGTAGCAACTTTGGCGGTGTACCTGGTAATCAGCGTCATCGCATCATTGGCCGGCGGTTTTTCGGCGGCAAAAATCGCCAGTTCATCAAAGACATTGTGCGCCGGAATCCTCGCAGCTTGTTTGTTAGCTACCGGGATACCGGTACAGCTCAGCGCATGGAACGATTTACCGGTTTGGTACAACTTGGCTTTTCTGATCCTGCTGGTTCCCGTCACCATGATCGGCGCAGCTTTGGTAAAAAGCAAAAGCGAGTGATTGAGGCCGTCGGCAGCGGAATCAGTGTAGCAACAATTGTCTCAATTGTTTTGGACATCCGAGCTGTTGCAGGTCGGAACGAGCTCCTGCGCTGTTCCGGCACCCCAAGATCGCCGCGCAGTTGCCGGAACTGGGCGGAGCTTGTTTCGGCTTACAAGCTCTAACCTCTCCTTGGGGAGAGGTCGCCGTCTCAGCGGCGGATGAGGGGCCTGGCCGGAAACTCCCTAAATGGCTTGCTTTGCGTTACGGAATTAGTAGGCCAGAACGGGCCCTGTTCTGGCATTGCCGTGTCTTATACGGTGCTTTCCCGGAACCGCGCGGAGCTTGTTCTGGCCTACCAAGCTCTGAACAGCGGACCCTGGCCAGATATAGAACCCGCTGAGCTTCCACGATAGGATGAACAGGTCTATCAACCAAGCGGAGCACTTAACACGATGCACAAGTTGCAGGTTTTTCTTTTTATGATCGGCACCGTCGTTCCTCACTCTGCAGTTGCTCAAATCCCGGAAAACTTTAAGCGGGAAAATCTGGTTGCCTGGTGTATCGTGCCGTTTGATGCCAGAAATCGTTCACCGTTGGAACGAGCGAAAATGCTGAGAGCGGAGGGTCTCAAAAGATGTGCCTACGATTGGCGAGAACATCACGCGGCGACCTTCGAAGATGAAATTGTCCAATACAAGAATCACGGAATTGAGTTCTTTGCGTTTTGGGACCAACACGGCGCCGCTTTTGAGCTGTTCAAAAAACGCCAATTGACTCCGCAAATCTGGAAGACGCTTACACCCGCACCGTCCGGCAAAGACGAAAAGGAAAAGATTGCCTCAGCCGTAACGGCAATGCTCCCAATCGTTGAGCGGACTAAACAGCTTGGTTGCAAACTCGGATTGTATAACCACGGCGGCTGGGGCGGCGAGCCCAAAAGCTTGGTTGCCGTGTGTAAGGCATTGCGAACGAAAGGCCATGATCACGTTGGCATCGTTTACAACTTTCATCACGGTCATGGGCACATCAAGGATTTCAAGGAGTCACTTGAATTGATGATGCCGTACTTACTCAGCGTGAACTTGAACGGAATGGTCGACTTGTCCCAACCGAAATTCAAGGGTCAACGAACCGAAAAAAAGATTCTTCCCATCGGCGCTGGCGATCAAGAACGGGCAATGATCCAGACGTTGATTGACTGCAAATATGCGGGCCCGATCGGTATCCTTGGACATGTTGCGAATCGAGATGTTGCCGACGTGTTGCGCGAAAACCTGGAGGGTCTCGAATGGATCCTGGGCCAACGCGAACGACCCGTCTGGTTAACCCGTTCCGATGGATCGCCCACAAAACCCGAAAAAATCATCAAGAAGCGTAGGACGGGGACGAAAACGTCTGATAAATACATTAGCTCCAAAGGAGCGATCCGATGTCAGCCCAAAAAAAAGTTGGTCGAATTCGCTGTCAATGTATAACGCTGTGCGACCCTTTAGCTGTCCGACCCATTAGGTTTCGTTTTCAAAGTGAACTTGTCGCGATGCTCGACACATGGTCGATGTTCAACGGAGTCTTCCGACGAAATCTTTTTCAAAGCGGACGAATACCAGTTGGTACCCGGAACCGCCGAGAAACCATGAGCCAAAATGCTCACCACAACGGTCAAAATGGCGATATGGAGAATCTGATTTCCATGGATGAGGTCAAATTCGTCGAAGACCACCAACGCGAACAAAAGCGATGCCAGCCCACGTGGCCCAAACCAACCCAAAAACAAAATCGTCGGGCCATGAAACTTTAGCCCGATGACTGAAAGTGCTACGGGCAACATGCGAATAACGGTCAGGCTGAGGAGGGCGTAGACCCAACAGGCAACATTGGCTTGTTGAATCGCCGGAATCACCCCAATCATTCCGAACAAAAGAAATGTCGCCAGCGCAAACCACTGCCCTTCTGCCTCACCAAAGTCGCGAAGCGTTTCGCCGATGTTGTCTGCAGTGCAAGAAATGATCAATCCGGCGACGAAGGCGGCAATGAATCCGTTACCGCCCACCAGCAAAGCGCCAGACCATGCGAGCAGTGCTAACGCAACACCTGAAAGTCGCAAAAAATCAGGGTTAATCGTGCCAGATTTTTTTGCATTTCCAAGTGCGAAGCCGCCCACGCCACCCACGATGCCTCCGACGAGCGGTCCCAGAGTCACTTGTTGAAGCCAATAGCTGAACCAGGAATTCTGCGCGGGCACATCGGTGCTCGCAACTGCTAACGCAGCGAACAACATGACTAATGGCAAGACGATTCCGTCGTTGAGTCCACTTTCTACGTTCAGCGATTGACGAATCTTCAACGGGACTTTGGGACTGGTGACGACGGCTTGGCCTAGTGCCGCGTCAGTAGGTGCCAACACCGCGGCCAACAAACAGACTTCCCAGATCGAAAACTGCGGAAACAAAAACCAGGCGATCACAGCACCCAGCAACACCGTCAGCGGTAACCCAATGCCCAACAGGCGAAGTGGAATGGCATAATCGCGAATCAATAATGGCAGCCGGATACGCGAAGCATCAATAAACAGCACGAACACCAGCGTCAGTTCCGCGATGATCTTAAAGATTTCCTGCGACTGCTCTTTCGGAATAAATTCGCCCAAACTGAGAGCGAGCAGCACACCTATTCCGGTGAAAATCATGGGTGGCGTGATCAGAGAATAATCAAATCTTGCCGACACAAGCCCAAAGCCGACGGTTACCAAGGCAAGAACAAAAAACAATGTTTCCATAACGACTGCTTGACTTTCACCTCGTTTTAGCAAAACCCCTTTCACTGAGCCGACTCGATAAGAGTCTTGCCGATCAGGTTCAGCGATTCGCACTGATATCCAAGCTCGAATCCGACCACGTCGATGGCACAACCTGCACGGTTAATCAATTTGTTTACGTTGGCGTCCCAACCGAGATTGGAGTGGCTGTCATCCGTTGCTTATTCGAGTCGTGCATCAGCTGCCGCGGCTAACAATTGTGTTGCCCAATGAAGTTCGATTCGCGAACCGGAAAGTGTATTTGGATCTATTTCAAACATTGAGAATTCCGGGTTAGATCTACGTCTTAGTCTACGTCTTAGTCTACGTCTACGTCTTAGTCTACGTCTTAGTCTACGTCTACGACTTAGTCTTAGTCTTAGTCTTAGTCTTAGTCTTAGTCTTAGTCTTAGTCTTAGTCTTAGTCTTAGTCTTAGTCTTAGTCTTACCCCAATCGCGGACAAAACCGAAAGCGACTAAGATTAGGATTAAGACTACGACTAGGATTTGGCGTTCGCGTCGTTGAATTGATGGGTGACCCTGAAGATATTGTCCTGGCCATCCCTGGTTTCTACACGCGGTAGCACCAAATTGTGGCGAGCTTCCCAGAATGATGTGCGTGCAGAGAATTCATTTGAGGAACCAGAGCGATTTTTCCAAGGTTTAAGAATTTGGGCCCGACATTGAATAGGCTCGATTTGACTTGACCGGTGGAACAGGTTCCACTTCTTTCCAATCTTCGCTTTCTGAACCGGCCCTGACGATTCGGTCAATTTCTGACGCGGACGCACCGCGTTCAATCAACCGCTCTTTTAATCGCGAATTGCAACTCGTCTTATAAATGCTGTCAACCGTTGCCATGACAACCCAGATTACAAGAAACATAAACGCGCATGCGATCGCCATCACGGGAACCAAATTGCTTCCAAGTGCGTGGATCATTCTCGATTCTCCTGGACAAAGTCTCTGTTTACTTTAATGGCTGAAACACCTTTCGTTCTCTCCATCATTTTATTGGAGTCGAATACCGGATTTCCCGGATTTTTTTCGTTTTCAAAGAATTATTCGGGATAAGGGCCAATTATCTCTATGGCGTTGATTGACGAAAAAAATCATTTCCAGAAAGTTATTGCGGCCAAAAGATCCTGATTGAACAGCAGCAGCGATATTCTCGTTTGACCTACGTCCAACGGGCCGTGCGCGGGCGTTGCCCTAATGGCACTTACTTTAGTTCCAACCTCTCCCAAGTCGAGATCGTGCGGCTTTTTTTAGTCGTTGATTAGATGAGAGTTACATCACCCTCTCGCTTGCGGGAGGGTCGGACGCGGTAGCGGCCGGGGAGGGTTTTTCGTGCGGTTCACAAGACCCTCTCCGGGCCTGAGAGCCCGACTCTTCCAGAGGGAGAGTATTTGATGCTCGTAAACTCTTGCAGAATCCGAACTCCAAAGCCGCACGATCTCAGTCTGGGAGAGGTCGACGTCTCCGCGTCGGGTGAGGGTTGTTGATTCTGCGAAGAATCTTTTCGCTTCACTCTCCGGAACCCCCACGCGTCGTCGGGAGAGGCTGTCGAGTCGCCGTGAAGTAAGTAACATTAGGCGGTGCCAACGCGGTTAAACGCTCCAATTCGTCGGATCGCTTCCCGCCGACTAGTTTAGGGTCATGGCTTAATCGGCTTTTTTTGCGCGGACACACAAAAAACCTGGGCGGTGCATAAGACTTTTGTAACGTCTTGGATCTGCCTTTTTGAAATCATCAGTCGGGCGGGGTTCATGGACTTTGTCAATCACGAACCCGGCATTGATAGCTGGCATTATTATTTCTTCGAGTGACCTTCGAAAGCTTGGCATCAGCACCTTTTTTCCGAATCCGGTCCACGTGCACTCCACTTTTTCGACCGAAAAATAATTTTCAGTTTCAAAGTATTCTGCGTCAAAAGCGGGATGGCCACAGGAAAAGAGCAGCACTCCTGCCGGTTTTAAAATTCGGCGAAATTCACCAAACAGCGATTGCCAGTCTTCGATGTAGTCAAGACACAAAGGAGAATTGACCACGTCGAACTCCTCGGTCGCAAACATGGACAACGGCCGCGTCAGATCAACCAATTGCAAATCAACCGTCCCATTCAAACGCGCTTCGGCCAAATGCAGCATCCGCTCACTAATATCACACCCAACGACAATCGCTCCGCGTGCAACAAGTTCTTCTGCATAGGCTCCTGGTCCGCATCCCGCATCGAGAACTTTTTGCCCTTGAATATCGGGTAGCAACGACAACATTGCTGGCCGGTCGTAATAGGCATTGTGCGGTTTCGAATCAATGTTTGCGGCGTACGCGTCCGCGAGTTCTTGGTAGGCTTCGTAGGCCAATGGTTTGAGCGTCATTGAAAATCTTGGGTTCAACAGGTCTTGACCGATTTGTCTCATGGTCCGAGTCGCACCCAAATTCTCCGGCTTGAAATCGGGACGTTGGTTATGAATTTAATTTGGAAGCCACTTCTACCACAGCTTGGCTGACCCCACGCACGATTTCGCGTGTTTTTTCATCTTGAAGTTCACCAGCATCGTCGAAGGCCTCAAACGCATTCGACAGTGCGAATTGCTGCGGCACTACCATTGTTCCGATGTTTTGCAAAATGGATCGCAAATGAACCAGGCCGCGAAGCCCTCCCAAACCACCCGGTGAGGCAGCCAAGAGCCCGGCAACCTTGCCCTGAAAAGCAATGCAAGAGGGTTGGCCTTCTGCTGGACGAGACAACCAGTCAATCGTATTTTTCAAGAGCGGTGAGATGCTGCTGTTGTATTCCGGCGAAGCGATAAGAAAGGCATCGTGTTCGATAAAAGTGTTTCTGAGCCCACTCAGCGATTTCGGTGGCGATTCGCTTTCGAGATCCTCGTTAAAAACGGGCAACGGGTAATCAGCCAGGTCCAAAATAGTGGCAACCCCGCCCGCCTCTTGAGCGCCCCTAACCGCGACGGCCAACAGCTTTTGGTTAATCGATCCCTTTCGTGTACTGCCCGCAAATGCAAGAATCTTTGGCTCACTCATTTGTTCGTTCCTACCGATGTTTGGATTAGTTGCAAGGACCATTGTCTAGCGCTCGTGAAGAATATCAATGTGGGGGATGTCTGGCCTGGGCGATGCAATTGATGGGCCCTTGGCCCGGTGCCGTTGATAAAGATGCGTTTATCGGCCAGGCGTTCACGGGTCGAGTCTCACTGCCAAGCTTACCACATCGTTCGGCGTAGCAGTTGCGATGGCGTTGGATAATGACAATGATGTTGGAATGAACGTAGAACAGGCGACCGAACTTTTCCAATATGGGTCAGAACTAAATGGGAATCAAAGGATTTTTGGGGATCGACGCAGGAACACAAGGTCTATCGGTCGTGTTTACTAATGAAGCGTTGGATGTCGTTGCCACCGGAGAAAGCAGCTACGACATGATACCTGGACTCGAAGACGGTTGTTATGAACAACACCCGGCCGATTGGGAAAAGGCTCTCGTTGAAGCAATGAATGAGTTGCGCAAGAATCTTTCAAACGCCGAAAGCGAAGTCCTCGCGATCGGTGTCTCAGGTCAAATGCACGGCGAAGTACTGGCGGACGCAAACGGCAACTCACTGGGATCGGTTCGACTCTGGTGCGACAGCCGCAACGAACCCGAAGGCCAGGAATTAACCGAACGATTTGGTGTTAAAATGCCGAAACGCATTACCGCGGCAAGGTGGCTGTGGACCGTCCGAAATCAAAAAGAGAAGGCTGAGAAAACGGCTCATATGACAACGCCATCTGGATGGATCAGTTTTCTTTTGACCGGAGAGTGGTCACTCGGCATCGGCGATGCCGCCGGGATGTTTCCAATTGATCAGAGAACTTTGAACTATGATTCCGAGCTGCTCGCGTCGTTCGACGAACTTGTCACAGACGAAAATGTCGCTTCCCTCGCAGACCTTTTGCCGGCTGTACGATGCGCTGGACAGGATGCCGGATCACTGAACGAAACGGGAGCAGAGCGATTAGGTCTTCCGACGGGGATTCCGGTCGCGCCTGCCGAAGGTGACCAACCCGCGGCTCTTGCCGGTTCTCTGATTGGAAAAGCTGGCATGGTCTCGGTTAGCTTCGGTACGTCGGTTTGCGCGAACTCGGTTGGTGACCGAGCGTTCCAGGGAGTCAGTAACGCAGTCGATCATTTTTGTGCGGCGGATGGAAAACCAATCAACATGGTTTGGCTTCGCAATGGCACAACTTTCATGAACCAGGTGGTCGAGATGTTTGGTGATGTCATCGACGACGAAAAAAACGATGGATTCGCGGCCGTGATGCCAAAAGTCTTGGACGCCGCTCCAGGATGCGGAGGATTATTGGCATTGCCGTTTATGGATGACGAACCCGGACTAGGAGTCGGTCGAGGCGGAACAGCAATGCTAGTCGGCCTGAATCCTGAAAATGCGAAACCTGGCAACGCTGTCAAAGCCGCGTTGCTCTCGACCATGTTCAATCTTCGTTTGGGCAGTGAAATTCTTGACTCGCAAGGTTACCCGCGAAGCGAACTCATCTTGACCGGCGGGCTGACGAAAACGCCAGAATTGGCTCAGATATTGGCGGATGTCTTCAAAACGCCCGTGACGTTACTGGAGAGTGCCGAAGAAGGAACGGCTTGGGGGGCAGCGTTAATGGCCAAGTTTCGTAAACAGACGCTAGACGGCTCAACCGCCGACTGGTCCTCGTTCCTTTCGGAACATTCCACGGCAAATCGACAACGATTCGAACCGATCGCAGAGCATGCTCAGCAATATGACGAGGTGTTTGCGCGATATCGACGGCTGATGGAGTTGCATTCGGCGATCGATCAGTCGCTAAATAACGGGTAATTACGAGTTTCGCTTCGGAAGCAGTATTCGCTCGGCAAAAAGAGTGTAGCAACAATTGTCTCAATTGTTATTGAGCATCATCTAGGCCGCGTTTGGTTTAGGTTTGGCGTCTTTTCGTCGGTTTCGCTCAGCAATCAGAGCGCCACGACCGATATACGTCCGTGCAACATCCACTAGTATTTCGTCTCAACTTACTTTTCGGGAAGTGGACGAGGCTGCGAGTCCTCAATTCAACGGTTTTGGCAAAGGATTCGTCGCTTCGTCCACTACGTTCAATCCGAAAACCAAGCTGCGGCCGACTAGTCCCCCCTAGTGTTGCTCCGCAATTGGGACAATTGCAGCTACACGATTCGCCTCGGAAAGTTGTTTGGCATTGGCTACGAATGGTTACAGACAAACTGACCTCCTTTTATCAGAATAGAGTCGTTCCATTCTAAGCCAGCCCTTCGAGATTGTTGTCGCGATGCGGATTCGAACATCCTTGATTTTGTTTATTTGCATTGGAGTCAGCTCCCTCGCTCACGCTCAAGAGCAAATCTCTTTCAATCGAGACGTGAGACCGATTCTCTCCGATCATTGCTTTCACTGTCACGGCCCTGATTCCAGTAACCAGGAATCTGAATTTCGCTTGAACACTAAAGAACAGGCATTGGCGGATCTCGGCGACTATAAAGCGATCGTGCCCGGAAGTCTTGATGCAAGCGAACTTCATTTGAGGATTCGCAGTGACGATGACGATCGAATGCCACCTCCAGACGAGGTTCGTCAACTCACCGAAAACGAAAAAGACATTCTTGACCAATGGATTGCCCAAGGCGCGAATTTCGAACAGCACTGGTCTTTTGTTCCCGTACGCGAATCAATTCCGGTACCACAAGTCGGAGAAGGCTGGGCTCGTAACGACATCGACCGGTTTATTTTCAAACGCTTGACCGACCGGAGCCTGCAACCAAACAAGCAATCAAGCCGCGAGAAATGGCTCCGACGAGTTACGTTTGATTTGACCGGTCTTCCGCCAACGCTAAATGAGCTGGATCTATTCGTAAACGACGAAACGGACAATGCTTACGAAATTGTCGTGGAGCGTTTGCTGAACTCGGATGCTTATGCTGAGCGAATGACCAGTGAGTGGCTTGATGTTGCCAGGTATTCGGACACCTACGGCTACCAAACCGATCACACCCGTTTTGTCTGGCCCTGGCGCGACTGGGTGATTCGTGCTTTTAAGAGCAACCTGAGCTACGATCAATTCATCACCTGGCAGGTTGCCGGCGACTTGTTGCCGGACGCAACGCAGGATCAAAAATTGGCGACTGCATTCAACCGGCTTCACTCTCACAAAAAGGAAGGTGGTAGTTCGGAAGAAGAATTTCGAATCGAAAGCGTCGCGGATCGGACCCAGACATTCGCGGCCGCCTTTATGGGATTGACGTTCGAATGTGCTCGTTGCCACGACCACAAATACGATCCAATCAAAACACGGGAATATTACGAACTCAGCTCATTTTTTGCCAACATTGACGAACGCGGGATGATTTCGTTTTTCACCAATGCGATTCCGACACCGGCGCTTTCTTTGCCAACCGACGAAGCAAAACAAAAGCTTGCCGAGGCTTCTGATGAAATTCAAAATGCCGAGGATCAATTGCGGCAGTTATACGACCAGGCAAATGACGGCTTTGAAGAATGGTTAAACAACCGCAAACCGGTCGAAAACCAAAGCAATCATATAGCTCATCTGTCTTTTGATGAATTTCAAACGGTAGAGACGAATGATGCTGACAAAGAGAAATCAAAACCGAATCCAAACCTCAAACGCATCGTCAACCTGAAGGACGAAAAGAATCCAGCAACGACCAATTCAGCCAATCAACTCGTGCCGGGCAAGCGTGGAAATGCGATTCTGTTGACGGGTGACGATCCGGTCAACGTACCAGTCGTCGGTCATTTTCCTCGAGAGCAGCCATTTTCTTTCGCACTCTGGATCAACTCGCCTGAGATTACCGATCGGGCCGTCATCTATCGTCGGAGTCGTGGATGGGACGACGCAGGTTCAATTGGTTACGAACTGACTAAAGAGGGCGCGAGCTTAAGTGCCAAGCTGGTTCATTTTTGGCCAGGCAACGCAATTTGCGTTGAAACGAAGGATTTCCTGAAACGCGATGCATGGTTCCATGTTGCAATTACGTACGACGGCTCAAGTAAAGCGAGTGGGTTGAAGATTTTCGTTAACGGAGAGATTGCCGATACTACCGTCGTTCAAGACCACCTGACTCGGCAAATCACGAAATGGAATGGTGGCGACGCAGACTTGGCAATTGGCACTCGATTCCGTGACCGAGGATTCAAGCATGGTTTGGTGGATGAATTTCATGTCTTCGATCGAGCGATCTCTGCTGTTGAAGTCAAACAGCTGATCGATGGCAGTTCGTTGAATGACTTAATTGCGAAACCGCTTGATCAACTGACCGACGATGAACAAAAATCATTATTCGAGTTCTATTGGTTGTCGGTCGATGAACGGGCTCAGACGGCCCGCGACCAGCTAAAAACCAAACGGCAAACGTGGAATTCCGAGATAGACTTGACGCCGGCGATCATGGTGATGCGGGAATCGGTTCGACCACGACAATCTTATGTACTGATACGGGGCGCCTACGACAATCGAGGCGACCCGGTTTCGCAGGAGCTGCCTTCATTTCTGCCGCCGCTACCGGAAGATCACCCGCGAAACCGATTAGGGCTGGCCCGTTGGCTGACTTCATCCGAACATCCATTGACGGCCCGTGTGACTGTCAACCGATATTGGCAGATGTTGTTTGGCCAAGGGATTGTGCTCACGCCGGAAGATTTCGGTATGCAAGGCAAACCGCCCACGCATCCTGAGTTACTCGATTGGCTGGCTCGCGATTTCATGAACAATCATTGGAACGTTCATGACTTGTTGCGGAAAATCGTCTTATCGGCAACTTATCGGCAGGACTCCGTGGTCGGTTCCGAAACACGAAACGCAGATCCAGAAAATCTGTGGCTCGCGCGAGGCCCCAGTCAACGTCTGACAGCCGAAATGATTCGGGACAACGCACTTTCCGTGAGCGGGTTGTTGAGTCCGAAAATAGGCGGGCGGCCCGTAAAACCATACGATCTCAGATTGTCTTTCAAACCTACAGCTGTAGACAAAGGTGAAGGATTGTTCCGACGCAGCTTGTACACATTCTGGCAACGAACTGCTCCGGCTCCCGTGATGATGGCCATGAATGCGAACAAGCGAGATGTTTGCCGCTTGCGCCGCGAAGCAACGGCCTCGCCGCTGCAGGCGTTTGTGTTGCTCAACGGACCACAATTTGTCGAAGCATCCAGAGTCTTAGCGGCCCGCCTACTCGAACAAAACGGCGATGACACCCAACAATCAATCAACGATTCGTTTCGAGCTTTGACCAGTCGGCCTCCATCACCACAAGAAACAGAAATTTTGTTGGCTCTTTTTACCGAGCAGCTCGCCTATTTCGAATCTGAACCAGAACAGGCAAATGAGTTGCTTTCGATTGGCGACTCGCCTCAGTCCAAGGACAGCGACCCCATCCGTCACGCAGCGACGACAGTTTTGGTAAATGCGATCATGAATCTCGACGAAAGTGCGAGGAAGTAATAAAATAGTACTTTGTGGGAGTATCAGGAGTATCAGCCCTTTTTTGTCAGACGATTGGCACATACCTTTGAAATCGACGAGGCGCGGCATGATTTCCAGGCCCGTAGGGTCGGCGCTATGCAAGCCCAGGGCAACGCCGGCAACGCCCTGGGAAACGTTTGGTTGACAACCCAAAAGCCCCAACGGGGCGGCCCTAATCAGATTTTAGTACCGACCCGTAGGGCCTTATTGTGTGATGGTGACACAAATACCCAGGCCGCTGGCGAAAACGGCTAATCTCAAAATTGGCGCAAGCAGAATTCCATCTGCAATTCTCACGAGGATCCAGCTACTTCAAAGGCAAAAATAATGAATCGACAACTTTGTACGGGCGATGAAAATTCGGTTGGCATGAGCCGACGGCGATTTCTCAATCGATTTGGCCAAGGCCTCGGCGGCATCGCTCTGGCGAATTTGCTCAATGCGACTCCGGCCAGCGGCAACGAAATATCGAAAGCGACGCATTTCCCGCCGCGCGCCAAGCGCGTGATCTTTTTGTTCCAATCGGGCGGCCCTTCGCAGATGGATTTATTTGACTACAAGCCGACCCTCAACGAACAACACGGTCAGGAACTACCGGCCTCGGTGCGAATGGAACAGCGACTTACGGGAATGAGCGGTCATCAGGCAAGTCTTCCCTTGGTCGGTTCGCCCTTTAAGTTTGCTCAACACGGAAACAGCGGCGCATGGATGAGCGAAGTATTACCCCACACAGCCAAAGTCGCGGATGAGTTGTGTTTCGTCAAATCGATGTACACCGAAGCAATCAATCACGGACCGGGGGTGACGTTTATGCAAACCGGCTCGCAGTTTCCCGGCCGTCCCAGTATGGGCGCTTGGCTCTCGTATGGGCTTGGGTCCGAAAGCAAAAACTTGCCTGAATTTGTCGTGATGGTGACGAAAGGGCAGGGCGGTCAACCACTCGTTTCACGGCTGTGGGGAAGCGGTTTTCTTCCGGGTAAACACGATGGTGTTCGCTTTCGCCCCGACAAAAACGCAGTGCTGTATTTGAACAGCCCCAAAGGGATTGATCGAAACAGCCGTCGAAAAGTCCTCGATCGCATTCAACAGCTTAACGAAATCGAACTCGCAGCGACAAGCGATCCCGAAATCGAAACGCGAATTGCCCAATACGAAATGGCATTTCGAATGCAAGCCTCGGTTCCAGAAGTGACCGATTTATCAAAAGAGACGGCAGACACGTTCAAACTCTACGGCGAGGATTCGCGCACCCCCGGAACTTACGCAGCCAACTGTTTGCTCGCCCGTCGGTTGGCGGAACGTGGCGTACGTTTCATTCAGCTCTATCATCCCGGTTGGGATCATCATTCTGGTTTGCCAGGTGGCCTTCGCCAAAAATGTAAACAAACAGATCAAGCTTCTGCCGCACTTATTCAGGACTTGAAACAAAGGGGCATGTTGGACGATACGTTGGTCATTTGGGGTGGCGAGTTTGGTCGCACTAATTATTGTCAGGGCAAAATCGAAGGCGGAAACTTTGGTCGCGATCATCACCCACGCTGTTTTACGATGTGGATGGCTGGAGGAGGCAGTAAGCCCGGATTCTCTTTCGGTGAAACGGACGAATACAGCTACAACATCGCGGCGGATGGCGTTCACATCCATGACTTTCACGCAACGATTCTCCATTTGCTGGGTATCGATCACGAACGATTAACGTTCAAATACCAAGGCCGCCATTTCCGCTTGACCGACGTTCATGGAACCGTAGTTGATCCGATCGTGGCTTAAGAGAAGTGACGTGTATACTGTTGGTCAGCCTGTCCCAGGCTGATACGAGTCTGGGACAGACTCGACTACTGTGGGTCAGCCTGTCCCAGGCTGATACGAGTCTGGGACAGACTCGACTACTGTGGGTCAGCCTGTCCCAGGCTGATTCGAGTCTGGGACAGACTCGACTATTGTGGGTCAGCCTGTCCCAGGCTGATTCGAGTCTGGAACAGACTCGACTACTGTGGGTCAGCCTGTCCCAGGCTGATACGAGTCTGGGACAGACTCGACTATTGTGGGTCAGCCTGTCCCAGGCTGATTCGAGTCTGGGACAGACTCGACTACTGTGGGTCAGCCTGTCCCAGGCTGATACGAGTCTGGGACAGACTCGACTACTGTGGGTCAGCCTGTCCCAGGCTGATTCGAGTCTGGGACAGTCTCGACTACTGTCACACGATACAATGCCCTTTCATTAACCACCGCCCTCATTGCAGCCGGAGAAAATTATGGCCGACAGCCGCCCACTCGATCGCCGCCAATTCGTCCAACGCACAGCTGGAGTTGCAATCGCGTCGCTCGCCGCACCCGCAGTCGTGACGGCCCAAAAAACAGACACAGAAATCGTGCTGGGGCAAGGCAAGCATAAATATCAAGTCAACCACGACTTCCTTCAGTTGCCCGGCCAATTCACTTGGCAAACAACTCACAACGTCGCCGTCGACCGTTCGGGAAACATCTACATTATTCACGAAGGCGATCCGAAGAAGAAAGATCATCCTTCAATTTTCGTGTTTGATTCAGCGGGCAAATACATTCGATCCTTCGGATCTGATTTCCAGGGCGGCGGCCATGGACTGGAAGTTCGCCAAGAGAATGGTGAAGAATTTCTTTACGTCACCGCTTATCAATTTCTCAAGTTGTTTGCCAAACTGACGCTCACAGGCGACCAAGTCTGGGTCAAGAAAGCCCCGATGAATTCTAAAATCTACGCCGCCGACGAAGACACCAGACCCGACGGCACGTGGGGCCGCGATCGATTCATGCCAACCAACGTTGCGTTTCTTGATGACGGCGGTTTTTTCCTGGCTGACGGCTATGGTGCACACGTGATCCACCGTTACGACGCAAACGGAAACTACATTTCGACTTTTGGAAAACCAGGCAAGGGCGATGGAGAATTCAACTTGCCACACGGCATCTGGATCGACGACCGTGACAAGACGGCCGGGAAGTTGGTTGTCGTCGCTGACCGAGCCAACATGCGGTTGCAGTGGTTTACGCTCGACGGCAAACACGTGCGAACTCAACCTGGATTCCTGTTGCCAGCCAACATCGACGTGCGGAACGATTTGATGTTAGTTCCTGAACTCCAGGCTCAGATTACGTTGCTCGACAAAAATAACAAAGTTGCATCAGTCTTGGGCGGTGATCCGGAATGGAGAAAGAAGGTCTTGGCCGATGGATTTAAATTGCGTCGGCAACCGTCCAAATGGCAAGACGGAAAATTCCTCCATCCCCACGACGCCTGCTTCGACGCCGACGGCAACATTCTCGTCGCCGAATGGGTGCAGGGTGGCCGCATCACGAAATTGACAAAAGTATAGGCGGAAAGGGCAAGACCCATTCTGGAAATTGCGAAACAGTCATGTCATCCTGAGTCCCTCATTCCGCTGCGCGGGACAACGAAACAAATGAACATAAATTATGTGGATGGTGTTTTTGGGATATCAAGTCCTCCCGCATTTCTCACAAGTCGTAGGCCGGCAACGAGCAAACGTTGTAATTGCCGGAACTGCAGCCGCTTTTCTGGAAGCAACGCAAAAACAGTTTGCAAGTCGAAGGAGTGGCGGTGCCGCTGTTCCGGCAAAGCACAACCGCGACTTTGTTCCGGGCTACTTGAGAATTCCCAGCTAGCCCAGTCGTTTTTTGAACCGCATTACGGCGGCCACAAACACAACGATGCAACAGATCGAAAGTCCGACAACGGACGACGTCAAATCGAACAGTCCGGCTCCGCGAAGGACGATGCCGCGGAGGATCTCGATAAAATACGTTGCCGGGATGCCGAACGAAATCCAATAAATGGGAGTTGGCATTTCACTGCGCGGGAAAACAAATCCCGACAACAAAATCGACGGCAACATGATGATAAATGCGAATTGCATGGCCTCCAGTTGTGTCTTGGAAATCGTCGAAACAAACAGTCCCATTGCCAGCGAACAAACCATGAACAGCATCGACAACGATAACAGCAAGATAATGCTCCCACAAATCGGGACGCCGAACACGTAAACCATCACGGCCAACACGATCAGAACTTCCACGAATCCGACAATCGCATACGGCAGCAATTTGCCCAGCAACAACCCGCCGCGTCCAACCGGAGTTACAAAAAGTTGTTCGAGCGTGCCAAGTTCCCGCTCGCGGACAATCGCAAAAGAAGTGAGAAACAACGTCACCAATTGCAGAATGATTCCCACTAATCCCGGCACGAAAAAGTGTGAACTGTCCAGATCGGGATTGTATAACAAGCGAGTTCGAACTTCGACAGGCAAAACACCGCGACCGGCAAGATCGCGGGCGGGTGCAAGTTGTAGCGATTCGCCCTTGGCTTTCGCCAGCTGGACCGAAATGTTTTGGCCCAACAATTGGGCTGTGCTTTGAGCCGCTGTGGCGATCTGTGAGTCGCTTCCGTCGATGAGAACTTGAATTTGTGCTTGTTCACCATGCAAAAGCCGCTCGGTGTAGTTCGGTGGCACAATAATTCCGACTTGTGCGCGTCCCGACCGCAGCGCGTTTTCAAATGTCAGTCGATCGAAAACCTTTTCAACGATCGTGAACCGCCTCGTATTTCGAAACGTTTCGACCAGTTCTTGGGATTGCGTTCGCCCATCCAGATTCCACACGACCGTAGGAATATGCTCAATTTGCGTATTGATCGCGTAACCAAAAATGATCGTTTGAATAACTGGAACGACCAGCATGAAAAACAGCGTCGATGGCTGGCGGCGGATGTGAAAAAACTCCTTCACCAGAATCGCCCATAATCCACGCGATTCCGTCGTCCGACTCGTCGGCTGGGGACTGTTCGCCAATTCGTCCGAGTCGTCGGTCAGCATTTGCGGAATCTCGTCGTTTGTTTCAACCTCGGAATCAACAGCTTTGGCAGGCGCAACATGCGGATCGTCAATTGGCTTCTGTTTCGAGTCCGCGATTTGGGTCGCTACACGGTCCGCTGAATGTAATTCGGCAGCTCGAGTAAGAGTCACAAAGACGTCTTCCAAAGTGGGTTCGACTGAACGAATTTTGAGGTCGTCCTCACCCAATTGCAAAAGTTGACTCATCTCGACCTGCCTCAGATCGTCTCTGGCCAACAGATGAATTTTTTCACCAAACATCGTCGCATCGAGGACGCGCTCAGCATGTTTTAGCACCGCAAGTTGCTGTGCCGGGTGTTCGACCAGAAGTTCGAAACGAGTCGTTCCCGGCGGGGTGACTTGAGGTAGTCTTTTGAGTTCGTCCGGTTTGCCTAGCATGAGTAGTCTTGACATAAACAGGTAACCGACGTCCGTGCAACGCTCGGCTTCGTCCATGTAATGAGTCGTCACCAGAAGCGTGACGCCTTGTCCAGAAAGTTCAAACAGGAGGTCCCACAA
>JAHEJI010000227.1 GCA_024638965.1 Planctomycetaceae bacterium | reverse complement strand
CGGACTTCTCCCTGCCTCGCCATGAACGTCACCGACTCTTGATCCGTCGAGACGATCCGGCGATCCGAGATCGGGCCACCGGCCAGATAGCGGGCCAAATACTTCACCACTCGTTCGGCAAGGCACCGTCTTGTGTGTTTGGGGCAGACCTTGTGTTCAATTTTCAGCATCCGTTGTCCCCGTGTTCCCCCATCTGTTTCCCGCATCGGTTTACCATCGAATCCATTGTCCCTCGAGTGACAACCGAAGACCAATCGTAATCCGCAAACAAGGTCTGAATGCCACAGTCTAGCGGATTAAAAACCGAAAACCAAGTCTGACCCCACCTGACCCCACCTGACCCCCCCACCTGACCCCACTTAAGTAAAAAACCCTGGGTAAATTGTGATCGCGACCAGCCCAACAAGAAAGGCTTCTCCGCTTCGTGTGCATCGTATTGTAGTTGTTATTCGTCGTTTTTCTGCAATTGAGTGCGACTTGGTTTAGCAAATACGTGCCGAGTAATGAATTTCTCTCGTTCAAGAAGCTACTCTCTGCGCTTTTCTGATGCAGATTTCTGAAAAATGCCAGCGGAACCAAATACGATGCCCAACGACACGCCAAGAGCCAGCCAAATCGCCAAGTTATCCGTGGCAACGCCGACCACCGTCCCGATCGCGATTCCAATGGCGATGCCAACGCCTTGTGCACCGATCGACCTGTTCTTTCTTGTCTTCATCGCCACTCCCGTTCTATTTTGGCTACTCCCAGTGGCCGTGGCTACCCGATTTATCTGCGTTTTACGTTAAATCTAAAAGTATGGTTTTTTCCATCCTGCCCGAATCCTGCTTCGACGGCAGTCAAATCGTCTGGGAGTCGATCAGCAACCCAGTGTCTTACCAAAATTGTCTTTGTTTCGTCGTGTGGCTGGGGAAAATTTGGAAAGAACATTTGGTGTCGTTTCTCGAATTTTTGAATCGTGCAACCTGTCCTGGGGCTGTCCTCACTGACGTTGCGGTACAGCAACTTTTCTCCACTGTAAAACCGAAGTGGAGAACTATGTGAGTGTGTTCCCGCAATTGCATTTCGGTTTTCAACCATGAAAAGCACCGACGTTCCGACATGGCCGCCATCGGGGGTTTGGGATTCGGAGAATTCCAGGAAGGTCACCCGAATCCCATCGTGTTCAACTACAGGAAAAGCATCTTTGATATTTCGAACATCATTAGAATCGAAGCCGCTGTCCTCGATGCCCAACGTTCCAATTATTGCCCAAAACGCGACAATCAAAGCAAGAAGTATTTTCATGTAAACTCTCCGGCTTTCATAAGCAGATAACGATAGTAATTATCAAGTCAATTGCAGGTGATAAAACCGTATTTCCGTTTTATCAACTGCTAGAACGATTTTATCAGCATTTTATCAGCTGCTAAAGCCGCCGATTTCAATTTTATTGGCTGCTATTTCTCAAGGGGCTTGTCGAAGCTCGCGGGTTAGGTGACCATTAGTTGACATAAAAACACCTTACCCACCCGAGGAGGCGTGACCTCAATGTCGGTGCGTCAATTTGTTCAAACGTTGCCCCAATCCAGTTGCTGTAACGGAACCCGGGGACAGGCCGCCGTTTTGGCAAGCCGAACCAAACCTAGCAAATTCCAATTTGCTTGCAAACGAACATGTGATGAACACGAATGATCGAAGCCAGCTGTGTTCGATTTTCAAGATCTTGCTCGTTTGATTTGGGCGAATCGCGCATCAATACGCGATGAAGCGACGATCGCTGACATTCCACACGTACACGAGGCGACTTTTGCAGATGCCGTTTGCCACAGCGTAGATCGTCGTGGAAAACTTAGCCGACATAGAATGCCTGGGAGGCCCAATCGAGAACTATTCTGACATCGACCTCACTCACTCCCCCCGGTGACTTGATCCTCGGGCCGCCCGAAATTAGAGAACGAACGCAAAAAACTCAACGTTCTTTCCTTCTGAGTTGATAACGCAAACACCAGTGAGCAGGGCAGCGTTTATCTAAATGACAATCGTTGAGCTGTTTCGACTCGAATTCGTCGATGGTAAGATATGGGATCGAGATTGATGACCTTCGCCGAAAACTAAATAATGCTCTGGACAACAAAAGTTCTTCTAGTGGTACAGGTGGCTTTGTCGACCGCACTTCAAGTATCCACTTTATCGGGGCAGGAGCAGGGTGCTAACAGGGTCGATTTTGCCCGCCAAATACTTCCCATCCTGTCAGACAAGTGTTTTGTCTGTCACGGTCCAGATACCCATGCAGATAACGAACTTCGCCTGGATTCAATGGCTGGAGCGTCGGCTGATCTGGGTGGTTATCAGGCAATTAATCTCGAGTCGCCTGATGATTCGGAGATCCTCGTCCGAATTGGTTCAAAAGATGCCCCCATGCCGCCCGAAGATGCCAATAAACAACTCTCGGACGATGAACGCGCGCTGATTTCACGGTGGATTAAACAAGGCGGTCGGTATACGAAACACTGGGCCTTTGTACCTCCCCGAAAGCAAGTTCTCGCAAATGTGAATTCAAGAAAAAACGCCGACGTGATTGACGCGTTTGTTTTGAATGAACTTCGAAAGAAAGACTTTGATTTCGCTATCGAAGCCAATCGCGCGACACTTGCACGCCGCGTTGCTCTTGTTTTGACAGGGCTACCACCCGAACCCGAACAATTGAAAAATTTCCTGAGCGACGAAAGCCCGCAGGCGTACGAACGACTGGTCGATGAATTGCTTGAAAGCCCTCGGTTTGGTGAACATCAAGCGCGTTACTGGTTAGATGCGGTTCGCTTCGGTGATACGCATGGACTGCATCTGGATAACCGGCGCGGGATTTATCCGTATCGCGACTGGGTCGTCAAAGCGTTCAACGACAACCTGCCTCTCGATGACTTTATCACCTGGCAGCTCGCAGGTGATTTGCTTCCCGATCCGACGATTGAACAGCTAGTCGCAACCGGTTTTGTGCGTCTGAATCCGAGTACGGGCGAAGGTGGTGTAATTCCTGCGGAGTTTCAAGTCAAGAACAACTTCGATCGAACGGAAACGCTGGGAACTGCCTTGCTGGGACTCTCGTTGACTTGCGCCCGCTGCCATACTCACAAATACGACCCGATTACACAAACTGAGTATTATCGTTTACTGGCTTTCTTCAACAGCACAGCGGAAGGTGCTCTGGATGGCAACTCGTACACCTATGCGCCGGTCGTCAAGGCTCCGGAAAACTACGAGGCCTGGCTGGAATGGGAAGCACTTGAAGACGCTTTCGTCCAACTCTTAAACACGGCCAGTCAGCAATTGGGAGATGTTGAGCTTTCTCCGAGTGAACTTGAGAGATGGGAGAACGGGTCGAAGCGTGAACGTTTGGCGATGATCGCCGATCCGGAAGGATCGTTCGCCTCCTTCGATTTTCATGTTTACGCACGCGTAATCCACAACAGCATTTCCCACGCGGAAAATGACTTTACGACCACACTGGTTGCAAAAGATCTTCCCCAACCGCGCGAAACAAAGTTGCTTGAACGGGGCGAGTACAGCCGGCCGATTGGCGACCCGCTTGAGCCGGGAATCATCGAAGTCGTCGGTGCCTTTCCGGAACAAGCACCCAGGAATCGATTGGGTCTGGCCGAGTGGCTCAATTCACCCGCGCATCCGTTGACGTCGCGCGTGTTGATTAACCGCGTCTGGCAGCAAATTTTCGGCCATGGTCTGGTGCGGACCCCAGAAGATTTTGGCGTGCGCGGGCAACTGCCGACTCATCCAGAATTGCTCGATTGGCTGGCGGTTGAACTTCAGGAAAGCGGTTGGGACCGCAAGCATATGATTCGAATGATGGTCACCAGTCGAACTTTTAAGCAGAGTTCGGCTTGGCGAGCTGAAATCGATGATCCGAAGAATCGGTTGTTCGCTCGGGGCCCCGCCTATCGACTGGATGCCGAAGTGTTGAGGGATCTTGGTCTCTGGGCCAGCCAACTTCTCGATCCAAAGATGGGTGGCGAAGGGGTGAAGCCGTACCAACCATCGGGAATGTGGTCAGCCTTAGCTCATCCAGCAAGCAACACCAAGAACTATGTTCGCGACAAAGGCCGGCGCATCTACCGCAAGAGCCTGTACGTCTATTGGAAACGAACCAGCCCACATCCAATGATGACGCTGTTTGATGCGCCCAGTCGCGAATCCAGTTGCGTCCGCCGTGTGCCGACTAACACGTCTTTGCAATCGTTAGCCCTGCTGAACGAAACTCAGCGAATTGAAATGTCGCGAATGCTGGCAGAACGATTGATGCGTGAAGGTGAGGATGAAGCAGCTCGATTTGACAAGCTCTTTCGTCTGCTGGCTTGTCGTGCACCGACAAAAGCGGAACTGCACGCGTGCCGGGAACTGTTAACGTCGATGCGAAAAAGATATGCCCAGGATCAACCGGCGGCAAAAAAACTGCTTGAGACAGGTGACGCGGTTGGAAATAAGAAACTTGATCCAGTCGAACACGCGGCGTGGACACAAATCGCGGCGACCGTGCTGGCAAGTGATGTTGCAATATCGCTTTACTAACAGATCTGGTGGAACAACGATGATTCAGGGGCCCCTGCGAGAATATGAGTTGCTTACTACGCGGCGCCAGCTTTTTGGTCGGACGGCATTGGGACTGGGTACAGCGGCACTTGCCAACATCTTTGGATCCGAGTTGATCGGTAAAGAAGTGCCGGTTGGAACTGCGACTCATGGAGGGATTCATCATCTGGCGAAGGCGAAACGTGTCATCTACTTGTTCATGAGTGGTGGACCAAGTCATCACGATCTTTGGGACTACAAGCCAAAATTGAACGAAATGTTTGGCAAACAACTGCCTGCTCACGTACGTAGCGGCCAGCGAATTACGGGCATGACCGCGAATCAGAAGAATGGTTTGCCGGTTTGTCCAAGCAAATACAAATTCACGAAATATGACAACAACGATCGCGGTGTCTACATCAGCGATCTTCTTCCCTATACCGCGACAGTGGCCGAAGAATTATGTGTCGTGCACAGTACGTTCACGGAAGCCATTAATCACGATCCGGCAATCACCTACATTCAGACCGGAAGTCAGATACCCGGTCGACCCAGTCTTGGAGCTTGGTTGAGCTATGGACTGGGCAGTATGAACGAAAATTTGCCGGGTTACGTGGTGATGCACGCTCACACAAATTTTGCCGAGCAGAGCCTGTTCAACCGTTTATGGGGCACGGGATTCATGCCCTCGGAGCATCAAGGGGTTTTGCTGCGAAGTCAAGGCGATCCGGTTCTTTATCTAAACAACCCCCACGGTGTCTCGCGTGCGGATCGACGCGCGCAGCTAAATGCACTGGCGGCTATCAATCAGGCGCAACATGAGCGGTTTGGCGATCCGGAAATTTTGGCTCGTGTCAAACAGCACGAAATGGCTTATCGAATGCAGTCGTCGGTTCCAGAGTTGATGGATTTGACCGACGAAAGCGAAAACACTTTTGAGTTGTACGGCGAAGACGCAAGAACACCTGGTTCATTTTCGGCATGTTGTTTGAATGCCAGACGCCTGGCCGAACGAGGAGTTCGCAACATTCAGATTTTCCACCGTGGCTGGGATGCGCATTCAAACTTGCCCAAAGAGCATGAGTCGCAGTGTAAGGATGTCGACCAGGGATGTGCCGCGCTGATTCAGGACCTTAAGCAACGAGGGATGCTCGATGACACGCTTGTGATCTGGGGCGGCGAATTCGGTCGCACGGCTTATTGCCAAGGTGGACTCACGAAGGAGAATTACGGCCGCGACCATCACCCACGTTGCTTTACAGTCTGGTTGGCAGGTGGAGGCGTCAAAGCCGGGATTACATACGGCCGGACCGACGATTACGGTTACAACATTGCCGACAACGACGGAAATCCGTTAGATCCTCAGCCTGGAAAAGAAACCTGGACGCCCGGCACGATGCACATCCACGATTTAAACGCAACGATTCTTCATTTGCTTGGAATCGATCATCGACGCTTGACGTTTCGCTACCAGGGACGTGACTTTCGGCTAACCGACGTCCACGGACACGTAATTCACGACTTGATCGCGTGATCAGTTTATCGCCCCTGGGGAGAGTCAGACTCGATCAAGCAACACGAGGGTAAGAGCATTCTTTTCTCCGTACACTCTCAGCAGATCGTCAATCTGGGAGCGCAGGAACAGGTTGAGCTTGTCCATTTTGTTTTCAACTTGTGCAAGTGCACTTTTGACAAGATCCAGTTGTTCACGGGTGTCGTCCAAGTTGCGTTGATTATAGACGATGGCCAGGCCAGCCCAGCCAATGACATTGAATCGCTCGTTGATGTCTTCGATGTTTCTAAGTTTGTCGTAAATCCTGTAGGCGTCATCCCATTCTTTATTTTTCAGGTAGAACTCACCGAGTCGTGCATTCGCCTCGCGATGGTAGTACAGCGTGTTGTTTTCGTCTTCAGCCTCATTTATCGGAAAATATTCAATAACCGCTTTCCAGTGGTCTTCTGTATTGAACCAATATGCCATGCGATATTGTTCACGAACATTGTTTTCTTTGACGATCGAACTTGGAATTCTTCCTGCCACATCGAACGGATCGACGGATGGATTGCCAAATGCATTCCAGGTTCCCAAAGCCAGCCCTAGAAGAATCAGCGAAGCCACGAGTAACATTGTCGATGGCAATTTCCACCATGACTGGATATTCCCTTTCATGACCGCTTCGAGCTGTCGTGTAACGGCCAGTTTAGATTCGGGAACCGTCTGCGATCCCGCCGTACCCATCGACTCCGTGGCAGCAAGTTTTTCGATCAATTCTTCCCAGTCTTCATCGACATCGATTTTTATTTTGCGAATCTCTTTGATGAGAAACGCAGCATCAGCAGGTCGATCATCGGGTGATTTCGCGATCATCTTGTGAACAAGCTGACACAGCTCGACGGGAACATCAGGGCGGATTTCGGCGAGTGGTTGTGGCTCAGTGTTGACATGCTGGAGCGCGATTGCAAGTGCATTTTCGCCCTCGTAAGGTGGCCGCCCAGTGAGCATGTGATAGGCCGTCACACCTAATGAATAAATATCACTGCGCGGATCGATTTTCTGACCTTCGACCTGTTCCGGGCTCATGTACAGCGGTGTCCCCATTGTAATGCCGATTTGGGTCAAGTCTTGTCGAGCCCGCTCGTTATTCACTCGTGCGAGACCGAAGTCCGCGACTTTGACTTCGCCGGTGGTTGAAATCATGATGTTTTCTGGTTTGATGTCCCGGTGAATGACGTTCATCTCGTCCGCTTTTTGAAGTGCTAGTGCAACCTGACGCAGCACATTGACTGCCATTACCGGTTCAACCGCACCATATCGAGAGATGTATTGTCGCAGATTGCGTCCCGGTACGTATTCCTGGGCAATGAAATGGACTCCGTTGTCTTGCCCAACTTCGTAAATCTGAACGATGTTAGCTTGAACCAGTGCGGCGGCTGCCTGGGCTTCGCGGAGAAATCGCTGGATGTACGAGTTGTCGCGCGCCAACTCGGGCTTGAGAATCTTCAACGCGACATTTCTTTTCAAGGACTGATGTTGGGAAAGATAAACATCAGCCATTCCCCCCCTGCCCAACCGCCGGATCAAATAATATTCACCAATCGTCTGTCCGGTCAGATCGGGGGTCGAATTATCGATCGGAGGCTGGTTCATTAAGTGAGCTCTAATTTCCCGCGCAATATCTGAATATCACGAAAAAGACAATAACGAGGACAGGCAGTGCCGCGAATCGCTCGACAAAAACAAACAATGTCAGTTAAGTATGCTAGTTAGCCCGCGTTTTTTCAACTTCGTTCGTTGCATTTCCAGCCAGAATTGAAGTGGAATCAGCCGCAACCGTCCAATCGTCGAAAACGCATGCGATGGAGCTGTACGGACAATTCGAGATAAGGTTCTGTTGATTCGGGAAAATCAAGATGATTCGTACAAATCGTTAACCACAGTTCGCATTTGGATCAAACTGCTTTCAACTTTTAAGTCCGAAAACGCGATCCATGTTGGCCGACACTTCTTTCAATCTTGTCAAATCGCCACCGCCAACTTCCGCGGCTGCCCATCCAAAATAGTTGATTTCGGTTAAGGCAGCGCGAACGTCGGCCCAGTCGATATCGCCTTCACCAATGTTTGCCCACTCGGATTTGGCTCGTGAATAGCCTTTCAGATCGAGCTTGACAATTCGAGTCGCAAGCGTGCGGATCCAATCGCCCATACTGCCGTATTTCCAATGGTTGCCGATATCAAATTGCATTCCGACCCAGGGTGACTTGAATTCGTCTACGTACTTTAAGTATTTGTCTGCGGTTTGCGTATGATCTCCGTCGTGATCGTATAAAAATCGATTCCAGACATTTTCAATGACAATGTGAATCCCCAGTCTGGCACAGAGTGGCAACGCTTTGGATATATTCTCAACTGATCTCGGCCAGATTTCATCTTCCGGCCCGTCTTTACCATCTCCGACGACTAACAGAACAGAACTACCTCCCACAGCATGCGTATCCCGGATGGCGGTTTCAAGATCGGCAAGTGCCTGTGCCCGGATTTTCTGATCGCGATTCGTGTGAGTCAGATTCCAGTGCGTCGAACACACCGTCCCATCCACAGGTAAACCCGATTCGGCGATCGCTTTTTTGGTCGCTTCGACATTCATCCCGGGTGAGTTCATCTCGATGCCGGCAAACCCCGCTTCTTTGACGGCGTTGAACTTTTCCGTCAAAGAACCTTCGACTTTAACCATCCCAATTTTGAGCGTTTTGAAAATCCGATCTTGCAACGAATGCTCTTCCATTGTCACCGGTTGCTCGAACAAGGGGCGATGAACCTTAAAAAGGGCTGTTGCCGTTGCCGCTTGAATGAAATGACGACGATTGAGAGAAGTTCGAATGGCCATGGGAATCTCCTGAATTCAAGTGCATCCCAATTAGAGTTAACTGATGAGCTGAATTCAATCAGGTAACTTTTACGACCAGCGCGGCAAACGGATTTGCGACAAAAAAGC
>JAHEJI010000042.1 GCA_024638965.1 Planctomycetaceae bacterium | reverse complement strand
AGGCACAATGAGAATGCGGCTACACCAATCATGATCGTACGAATATTCGTCGCGATGATGGCATACGCCAAAACGCAGACCAAAATAATAGACACGTACAACGCAAGAAACGTCAGCAAACGCATCGATTGAAAAACATCCGCTAACACGAGGATGATCGCACTCGCCCCAAAAAAGAAACAGCAAAACCGGGAATTACTGCAGTGATTATTCATGAAACAATGATACAGACTTCAGGTTAGTCAAACTCTGGAAATCGATTTACCTCGCCTTGCTAATAAGTCGAGCAATAAACTTATCTGCCAGGCTTGTCGCAACGTGGTCGACGTGGCTGAAATCAGAATCGGCGCTGTGGGGAGTGGGGACGGCGATGGTTACAGCGCCAGCGGCCTTGGCGGCGCGACTACCGATGTGACTGTCTTCGAGAACCAGCATTTGTTGCGGTCGTAAATCAAGCATTGTGGCCGCCAGCAGATAGATATCCGGATTTGGTTTGCCCCGTTCAACGTCGTCACCTGTCAAAACGAATTCGAATCGCGGTTCCAAATCAAAGAAACCAAGAGCCCGCTTGGCGAACCGCCGGTGGCTGCTGGTGGCGACCGCTTTGGGAATCTCCTGCTGTTCGAGCAAATCAAGCAACGAATCGAGTCCCGGCATCGTCTGGATTTCGTCCGGTAGCAAATCAACGAAGATTTCGTCCGTTTCTTTTTGAAGCGCTTCGACCGATTCCTCCAGTCCGCACCGCGACCTCAAGACTTCAAAAGCCTTTGGACCGGGCAAACCCATCATGGCGAGTTTTAGCTCGTTGGTGAATTCTTGCCCCCGTTTTTGCAGAATCGTCTGGCCAACCTGATCGTACAAATCTTCCGTGTTGAACATCAGTCCATCCATGTCAAAAACGACAGCTCTGATCTTGATGTTCATCTAAGGCTTCCTTGTTCGATCGTCGGCAAAAATTTGGAAGAATTTTCGGAATTGTTGACGGATTTTGGTCAGTTTGTGCGTCTATAGGGATAACGAACTTGAGGATGTTGGGTTCAAAATCTGAAACGAACCAAGTTTCCTTGGAGTACGCGTAAAAGACAAGTTTAGACGAACGCGGATATCGGCAGCAAACTGCCCGGAAAAGTCTGAAAATCCTTGAAAAAAAGTCATTTAAGGCAGTTTCAAAGAGCCGCCAAGATGATGGGGGAAGACTTCTTTCCTTGAGTTTTTGGACGATTGTCGATATCCTGTTGACTAAGAACTTTGAATTTGCGTCGCAATCTGTCCGTCTCAAAAACTCTGAGGTTGAGTAATGGGAGTGTTTAAGCCAACAGAAGCCCTGGTTGCCCTGTTTGCCTGTTTTGCATTGCTCGCATTCAATCAGCCAGCAAATGGACAGTGGATCGATGCGCTCCCATCACACGCGCGCCAGTCCATTCTGTGGTCAGCAGACTACGAAGAAGGCACTCTTAACGAATGGGAATTCGATGAATTCGAATTTCCCGGCGGTGGAGTATACAACTCTGGAAACAGCAAAAACAGCGAAGCGGAGACCAATTTTTTGGTTGCCCATTCCGGTTCGTATTCGGTCCGCACGGCCATTCGAAATGCTTTTCAGGCAGAGAATGGCGAGCAATCCGTTCGTTTAATGCGTTGGACCGAACGTCCCTGGGACAACGGGGGAATGCATTTTCCCAAAGCGGCTTTCTACAGCACCTGGATGTACTTTCCCGAAAACTACAATCCCAACAAATACCAACCTTGGGATCCGGGCGATGGCGGCTGGTGGAACGTGTTCGAGTTCTTGGCCCACGATAATGAAGGAGTTAGTCGTCCGATGTGGTCGCTCAACGTGACGCATGACGATGAGTCAAGCTCGATGGAGTTTTATCTTTACAGCGGTGTCAATGCACCAGCTTCTTATATACAGGCAGCGCCGATTTCGATTCCAGTCGGTCGCTGGATTCATGTCGAGGCGTTTTACCGAGTTTCAGCGGGTGACGAAGGCCGTATTACAATTTGGCAGGATGGCCAGCAAATTCTCGACGCCAATAACGTTCAAACTGCGGCTTCGGATTTTGATGAAAACGCGATCTGGAGTATCGGCAACTACACCGATCACATCGCGGGCGGTGCGGTGGACGGATCGGCGACAATCTACTTTGATGATTCAGCCATCAGCACCCGAAGACTTTCAGGTTTGTTGATTGATCGTGAGCTTAAGCGATAAGCTTGTTGCCGGTCCGGACCATCGGTACTTAAGGTCCTCGACCCTCTCGTCATGTAACGCCCGGCCGCAGGCACCGGCTCGCTCCGAACTTAATAACATTGGGCTCAACAAGCGCACCAACGTTGCCGAAGAAAAGGGGCGTTGAACGCAATACCGTTCAAGGGAGAGATCAAAAAACGGGCAAGTCATCCTGAAGGAGCCTGGGCGACTGAAGGATCCCTCGTGTTCTTGCGCGAGATTTCTCGGTCGCTAAAGCTCTCTCAGAATGACTTTGAATATTTCCTTGCTCCGGTGAACGGGATTGGCGTTAAACGAAAAAAAAGCCGACGATGATTCGTCGGCTTTTTCACTTTGTGTAATCGATACGGCCTAGACCGGTGTTACTTGCTCAGCACGAGGACCCTTGGGACCGTGACCTTCTACATACGTAACTTTTTGACCTTCACGCAGTTCATCGAAAGTCGTTCCTTCAACATTCGACATGTGGAAGAACATGTCTTGGTTCGTTCCAGTGTCAATAAATCCAAATCCTTTGTCCGTCAATCTTTTGATTGTACCTTCAGCCATTACTCAAAACCTTTAAGCCTAAAAACTAATGCGATGCCAAAAAAAAACGCAAATCAACGTGACAATGCGAACGCATCACAAATATAAACATATCCAACTGGGGAATAACAACAATACATAAGCAGTTATTTTATTGACTTTTTATCTTTTTTGATCGGTGAGCCGCCATAAATCGCATAGAAAAAATTTGTTGGGACACGTGAATACATCGGAACCGGCCCATGAACATACGGTTCTCGAGCAGCAAATGTGACTTAACCCAAACCAAGTGATGTTCTGGATAGGCGGACGAATTACGGACAATCAGCTTCGTAACAATTGAGAATTGCCATTAGCTCGAGTGCCCGAGTCGTCCGGCGAACCATAATTCTCTCTTGGCTCTGGCGGAAACAAGATCATTCAAAGGCACCGAATCGTTGCTGATTTGCGTAAGTCTTTCCGAGATCAACGATTCACCTGCGTCTGAGTTTGGGCTTGCGTAAATCGTTGAAAAGGCAGGTCAGGTTTTTGTCGTGGCTATTTGTGATAAAGTAAACGGTGAGAAGATTTCGCTTGAACAGACGAAAAAATCGTTCCAGCACGTTTACGGTTGATTCTAAATATCCATGGCATCAGATCAGACTCAGCATCAATCGCCAGAAGATATCCGCAGGTCCCGAGACTTGAGTCTGGAACCTCAACGTCCGCCGTCCGAAATTCCAGGCTACGAGATGCTGAATTTTCTCGGAAGCGGAGCTTACGGAGAAGTCTGGTCGGCGATGAATCAAAAAACGGGCCGCAAGGTCGCAGTCAAATTCTACACGCGTCGCTCGAGTGCAGATGTCCAGTTGTTGGCTCGCGAAGTCGAAAAACTGGTTGTGTTGGCGGCCGATCGTTATGTCGTTCAACTGCATGATGTTGGCTGGGACGCGCAGCCGCCTTATTATGTCATGGACTATATCGAGCATGGATCGCTCGATGAACGATTGAGCCAAACGGAGCCCCTTCCAACTGCCGTCGCGGTAGACCTGTTCCAGGAAGTTGCCACGGGCATGATGCACTTGCACGGCAAAGGTATTTTGCATTGCGATCTGAAGCCAGGAAACATCTTGCTGGACCAGGATGGAAAACCCCGTGTTGCCGATTTCGGACAATCACGGCTGAGCACGGAACAGTCGTCCGCATTGGGGACGCTGTTTTTCATGGCGCCCGAACAAGCCGATATGAATGCGGCCCCGGATGCGCGCTGGGACGTTTACGGGTTGGGAGCACTTTTGTTTTGCATGCTGACCGGAAAGCCACCGTACTACACACCTGAAATTTCACGCCAAATCGAGTCGACTCAAGATATCAATGAGCGGTTGAAGAAATATCGCGAGGGACTTCAGCGAGCTGACAAGCCGACGGCTCACCGCCAGGTTCCCGGTGTCGATCGCATGTTGGCTGACATTATCGATAATTGTATCGCGGCAAATCCCAAGAACCGATTTTCCAGCATTCAGAGTGTTTTGTTTGCTTTGCGACAGCGCGAAGTCACGCGGGCACGGCGGCCGTTAATGGTGCTGGGGCTGCTCGGTCCATTGTTGCTGATGGCGGTGATGGCTTTGTTCGGTTGGTGGGCTTACAACCGGGCGGTGGGTGATACCGAAGCCGAAATCACAAACAAGGCCAAGGAGAGCAACAGTTTTGCAGCTCAGTTTGCAGCTCGAAGCGCCGGGTATCAGATCGATGAATACTTTCGGGTTGTCGGTCAGCTCGCGCGAGATCCAGAGTTTCTCAAAGTCTTTGGAGAATTTGATCGCAATCCTGAATTGGCGGAAATGCGAAAGGTTCTGGCCAATACGAACAACAGCCCCAGTTCCGATACTCCCGATTTTTCTGCGTTAAGAAAAAAGTTCACTACCAATCCACTTCAAAATAAGCTCATACCCTTCCTCGAAAAGCGGATGTACGATTCGACCGGAGACTATCCTCTCGCGGCAAGTTGGTTCATCAGTGATCGTTGGGGCAACCAGGTTGCTTCCGTATTTCCATGGGGCCAGAAAAACAAGACGATCGGAATGAACTGGGCCTATCGAACTTATTTCACAGGACTGCCTCTTGACCTGAAGACGAAGATTGACGGCTGCGAAGTTGTCGTTAATGTACCGGACGAAGAAGAAAAACGAACCATTATTCAACGACCTCACATTTGTGCGATCTTTAGGAGTGAGCAGTCCAATACCTGGAAGGTCGCATTTTCGGCGCCGATCATGATCGAAGGCTCAGTCCGCGGAATCGTTGCGGTGACCGCTGAAGTTGGCCATTTTGTGAAGTTCATCGAAGACAGTGAGAAAAAACAATACGCGATGTTGGTCGACGATCGACCTTGCAGAATTGAGGGCGAGATTACGACCGGCGTCGTTCTTGAACATCCGTTATTCGACAAGTTACTGGCGGTTGACGAACAGACCAGCGAACAACATTTGTTCGTCATCGACAAAAAAGTGATAGATTCTGGTAAGACATTCTTCGACCCGGTAGGCATCGAACAAAATGTCGAAGACTATGCACAAGAATCCATTGCCGCTTACGCACCGGTGGAGAGAAAGCCGTTTTTTGTCAATTTAGAATCAGGCGAAAACGATCTGGAAAAACCCGTTGACACCAATTTGTACGTAATCGTGGTCGAAGACTATCAGTCGATTATCAGGCCGGCGATCGTACTTGGAAAACGGCTGGGTCTTTTAGCGTTAACCGCGGCTGTGTTTTTTGTTTTGGTTACCCTCGGAATGTGGATTCTGGTGGCCAGGATGTTAAGAGATTCGCGGAAACAACTCGATCGAAGTTTTTCGCCAACTTCTGATTCTTCTCTGTTGGAGAAAGTGAAAACAGGGGACGGGCCGCAGGTAACAGGTGCCTAGACGAAAGACCACACGGGCTAAAAGATGGTTACCGCAATTAGCTCGTTCTCCCTGCTTTTTTTCCGGCAAAAAAATCCAATGGCCAAACCATCGTGCCCAAAACAAGGCGGCATGGTAGAATCGACGATCAGCCACCTGAACTCGGTTTGAAGTTCGCCCATGAACACGACCAATCATTGTTTTCCCATCGTTTCACCGACCATCGATCAGGTGGGAGTAATTGAGCGAGCCAGCCGGTTTACCGTTCGCAGCATCAAAAAAGATGCGAAATTGGCAGGCCTGAAAATGGCCCTCAGCATGATCGATCTGACCACGCTGGAAGGGATGGATACCGAAGGCAAAGTGAAACAGCTTTGCTATAAAGCTCAACATTTGCACGATGCTGTTCCTGGACTGCCAACCGTCGCGGCGGTTTGTGTTTATCCAAATTTTGTCAGTCTCGCCAAAAAAGAACTGGGCAATTCTGGCGTCAAAGTCGCTTCGGTGGCGACCGCGTTTCCGAGCGGAAATTCGTCGCTTGAGATCAAACTGGAAGACGTACGAATGGCGGTCGAACAAGGCGCTGATGAAATTGACATGGTCATTTCCCGCGGCAGGTTCCATCGGGGTGACTATCAATATGTCTATGACGAAATCGCCGCGGTCAAAAGTGCGTGTGGGAATTCGCGTTTGAAAGTCATCCTGGAAACGGGCGAACTCGGGACGTTCGACAAAGTTCGCCATGCCAGTGATATCGCCATTGCCGCGGGAGCCGATTTTATCAAAACCTCGACGGGCAAGATCAAACCCGCCGCAACCATGCCGGTAACGCTGGTCATGCTGGAAGCGATTCGAGACCATTATTTTAAAACCGGACAAAGGCTGGGCATGAAACCGGCAGGTGGTATCTCAAACGCAAAACTGGCTCTGCATTATCTCATCATGGTCAAGGAAACGCTCGGTCCCGAGTGGCTGACCAACAAGTGGTTCCGTTTCGGTGCGAGTTCACTGGCCAATGATGTATTGATGCAAATCGTAAAGCAACAGACCGGCACCTATCAGTCTGCAGACTATTTTTCAGTTGACTAAACATGAACGATTCAAAAAACGGTTCGTGGGATCTTTCTCCGGCTCCCGAAAGCACGGGCCATATCAAATTGGAAAAATCGTACGACCTGTTCATCAATGGTAAATTTCAACCGTCAGCCGGTGGCCTGCGATACAAGAGCATCAATCCAGCCAACGAAAAAGTGATTGCCGAAGTCACCGAGTCAACGGAGGCGGATGTCGATAAAGCCGTCAAGGCCGCCCGCGCTGCCTATGACAAGCATTGGTCGAAGACTTCGCCTCGTGATCGGGGTAAATACGTCTATCGAATTGCACGCATGATTCAAGAGAAGGCTCGCGAACTGGCCGTCATTGAATCGTTGGATGGAGGAAAACCGATTCGCGAATCGCGAGACGTTGATATTCCGCTCGCGGCAGCTCATTTTTTCTATTACGCGGGTTGGGCGGACAAGCTCGATTACGCTTTTCCAAATCGGAAACCGAAACCGGTCGGCGTTGCCGGACAGATCATCCCCTGGAACTTCCCGCTATTGATGGCCGCCTGGAAAATTGCACCGGCGCTTGCCACGGGAAACACGGTTGTTCTCAAACCTGCCGAAACGACTTCGCTGACCGCACTTAAGCTTGCCGAGATTATTCAGGAAGCCGGTCTTCCGCCGGGAGTTGTCAACATTGTAACCGGCCACGGCAAAATCGGTGCCGCACTTGTGAACCATAAAGACGTCGACAAGATTGCGTTTACGGGCTCCACCGACGTTGGCAAAATCATTCAAAAATCGATTGCCGGCACCGACAAACAATGCACGCTGGAGTTGGGTGGCAAAGCGGCAAACATCATTTTTGATGATGCCACGATTGATCAAGCGGTTGAGGGAATCGTTGACGGAATCTACTTTAATCAAGGCCACGTTTGCTGTGCCGGAAGTCGCTTGTTTGTGCAAGAGTCGGTTCACGACGAGGTTATTCGCAAGCTCAAATTTCGGATGAACTCGCTGATCGTTGGCGACCCACTCGACAAGAACACAGATATCGGCGCAATCAATTCCAGGGAGCAACTCGCGACAATCAACTCGTATATCGAAATCGGAAAACAAGAGGGCGCCAAGTTTTACCAACCAGACTGTGAGCTGCCGAACGAAGGATATTGGTGCCGGCCTTCACTATTCACTGATGTTGCTCAGTCGAATCGTATTGCGCAGGAAGAGATTTTCGGCCCTGTCCTCGCGGTGCAGACTTTCCGGACCGTCGCGGAAGTGATTGAAAAAGCTAACAATACACCGTACGGACTATCAGCCGGAGTTTGGACCGACAAGGGCTCCAAAATATTCAATCTGACTTCGCAGATGCGAGCCGGAGTCGTGTGGGCGAACACCTACAACAAGTTTGATCCGTCGTCACCATTCGGAGGCTACAAAGAAAGTGGCTTCGGCCGTGAAGGTGGACTGCATGGATTGTCAGCTTATTTGAAAACCTGAACAAATTCGGAGGTCGGAGGTCGGAATTGGACATTGGACATTGGAAAAGACGTGCGGCAACAAAAATTATCATCAAGCGAGTTTGAGCGATCCAACATGGCTGTTTCCAAGAAATCGAAAACATCAAACAAATCGAAATCGAATGGCGCTGGCAAATCGACTGAGCGCGTGGAAGTGTTGAAAACGTACAAAATGTACATCGGTGGAAAGTTTCCGCGTACCGAGTCGGGGCGATATTACTCGCCAGATCTGAACGGCAAATCGATTGGCAATGTCTGCCTGGCGTCTCGCAAAGATGTTCGCAATGCGATCGTCGCGGCCCGTGCGGCTCAGCCATCTTGGTGGGACAAGTCGGCATACAATCGCGGCCAAATTCTGTATCGCATTGCGGAGACTTTGGAAGGCCGCAAAGAGCAGTTCATTGCTGAGCTTGTGCGGCAAGGAGTGTCGGCAACGAAAGCCAAAACGGAAACCAACCAGAGTATTGATCGCCTGATCTATTATGCGGGTTGGTGCGACAAATATCAGCAGATTTTCAGTTCTGTGAATCCGGTTGCGTCGTCTCATTTCAATTTCTCGGTCCTGGAACCGACAGGAGTTGTGTTTATTGTTGCTTCTGAAGCGAGTCCCTTACTGGCGTTGGTTTCGCTGATGGCGCCCGTGATTGTCGGCGGGAACTGTTGCGTCGTACTTGCTTCTGAATCGAGGCCATTGTCAGCGGTTACATTCAGCGAAGTGTTGCAAACATCTGATGTGCCGGGTGGTGTGGTCAACATTTTGACTGGTAACAGGAAAGAATTAGCTGAGCATTTTTCCAGACATCTCGACGTCAACGCAATTGCCTGCGATGGCGTGGATGGCGAGCTGCAAAAATCGCTGCAGGAAAATGCGGTAACCAATGTGAAAAGGGTCAAGCCTTACGATCTTGATTGGACTCAAGGCGAATCGGAAAATCCTTATTTCATTCAGGATTTTTGCGAAGTCAAAACAACTTGGCATCCAATCGAAAAGATTAGTTCGTCTGGATCAGGATATTGAAATGAACCCGCGTGCATCTGCCTTTGTTTTGACTAAGATCGAATAATGGAGTCGGAACGAGAACCGTAAGTGAAGCACAATGTCATCTTTTACCTTCAATTGCCCACAGTGTGGTAGGGCTTATGAAAACGTCAAGTCGGAGATGGCTGGACGCAAAGTAAGTTGTAATTGCGGAAAGATATTTCGTCTCGGCCCCAAGACGGAACAACAGAAAGCTGAAGACGCAGCCCGGAAGGCTAAAAAACTGGCGGCAAAACGAGCCGCCACGGCCAATCCAACGGGTCCTCAACCGGTTGTAGCCTCCCCTGCTTCTGCAACTCCTACCCACCCGTTGAACGCACAACCGTTTGAGGCTCAACCGATCGAGGCTCAACCGATCGAGGCTCAACCGATCGAGGCTCAACCGATCGAGACTCAACCCGTTAGCGCTCAGCCAGTTGAAGCTCTGCCGTTTGAGGCTTTGTCCGTTGAGAAAATACTCGACGCGATTCCCATTGAAGAGCCCATCAATCCTCAGGCGTTCGAGGAAGATCCGTTATTGGGGATCGCGCCAGCGGAACTTCACAGCCAGCCGCAAGGTCATGTGAACGCGTCGCCTCCGTATGTAAGTCCTTTGGCCACACCGGTTCCGCATCGAAAACCGGTTCGGAGGCAAAAGAAGATTAAACGAAGAAAACCGCGTGAACCGATGGGCGGAGCGATTTGGACCGTCGTTTATGCGTTCCCGGGTGCGTTGATTCAAGGGCTCATCGCATCGACATTAACCGGTGGTGGTGCTCTCATCGGACGATCCGACGCTGTCAAGTTAGTTGCAATGTTGTTCGGACTTGTCGCCTTTGTAACCACAATGTCCATTTTTGTTAGCGGTGTTGTTTCGGTGGTCGAGTTGATCAAAGGCCAGCGGATTTTGTTACCATCAAAGATTGCTGGATTTGCCGGATTGGCAATGATTTTTGCGAACCTTGCCTTTTGCGGAATCGGACTGATCGGAATAGCTTCCAGAGGCGCCAGTGGCTCCGATGTGGGGAAGTTATTCATTATGTTTATCTTGCTTAGCGCCGTACCACTCGCTGCCGCCATCACAGGATTCATGAGAAATCAAACAGCGTAATTCGACATTAGTCATTGTTTATTGGTCATTCGACATACCAGTACTCAGTCTCTCTTTTTGGGAGGAACTTTTTTCATGTGCGATCAGTTGACTTCGGCTTGGCGATTTTCGGTATTGGGCTGCTGTCTCGTCTTTGTGCAAGTCGTTGTAACAACAAGCTTGCAAGGTCAGTCTATAACTGATGAACCAGCGAGCCCGAGTTTGATGGCGACCGGTCGGGTCATTGCGCCGGTAGGAAACTTGCTCGCTAACTACGGCCGACCGGTTGATATGGAGCTCAGTCACGATGGTCAGACCTTGTTCATCAAAGCACATAAGGAACTCTGGGTGATCAACGCTGCCGACATGCGACTAAAACAGGCTCTTCCGATTCCGGAGGGTGCCTCGTTGTATGGGATCGCCACTTCGACAACGAACGACGTTTACGTCACCAACTCTAAAGGCACTTTGCTCGTCTATTCACCTGCCCCGAAAAAGGACAAGGAGAAAACGGGTCAATACAAACTGAACGGTAAGATCGATTTAGCGAATGACTCGTTTCCCTGCGGAATCGTTCTTTCGGAAGATGCGAAGCAGGCGTTTGTCTGCCTCTCGAAACGAAATTGTGTTGCAATTGTCGATCTTGAATCCGAAACCGTTAAAAAACAAATTTCAGTTGGAGTAGCTCCGTTTGATCTCGTTTTGGCGTCCGACGGAAAACTGATCGTTTCCAATTTGGGTGGTCGCCGTGCTGTAAATGGCGACAAAACAGCCAAGTCCGCGGGGACAGAAACCGTGATTGATGATCGCGGCATTGCCAACACCGGCACGCTGAGCATCGTTGATTTGATAACCGGCGAAGTTCAGTCCGAAATGCCCGTTGGACTTCATCCGTCGACCATTTGCCGTTTCCGCAAACATGCCATCGTCTGCAACACGAATGAGGATACGATCAGTTTCATCCAAACTGAAAACATGACTTCCAGAAATCTGGTCGTAAAACCCGCTGAAAATCTTCCCTTTGGCTCGATGCCGAGTGCTGTTGCGATTTCGCCAGACGAGACAACATTGTTTGTTGCACTCGCCGGCAACAACGCGGTATCCGTAATTGATATTGCCGAAATTGAAAATCCGAAAGTGATGGGCTTGATTCCGACGGGCTGGTATCCGGCATCGCTTGCTTGTAACCAAACGCACTTGTTCATTGGGAACGTCAAAGGCGTCGGGGCTCGGTCGGTACGCCGCGCCAAAAATAAGGGCTGGAATTCCCACGACCATCAGGGAACTGTCCAGCAAGTTGCTTTGTCGGACGTCGCCGATTCAGCAAACTTGAAAAAGTGGTCGGAAGCAGTCAGCGAAAATTCGCGCATCCCGCAGATTCTTCGCTCGATGGTCGACGCAGAACAAGGTGCTTTCGTCGAACCGGAACCGGTTCCGATCAGGCTTGGTAATCCCAGCGTGTTCAAGCATGTGATCTACGTCGTCAAAGAAAATCGGACGTTTGATCAAGTTTTTGGTGACGTCAAAGAAGCACGCAGCGACCCTCAGCTGTGTGTGTTTCCGGAAAAAATAACGCCAAATCATCATGCCTTGGCAAGACGATTTGGACTATTGGACAACTACTACTGCAACGGCGTGTTGTCAGCCGACGGGCATTCCTGGGCGACCGAAGGTAATGTGACGCCTTATCTGGAACGGGCTTTTGGTGGTTTCGCCCGGAGTTATACCTTTGGTGATGATCCAATTACGTATTCATCGAGCGGTTTCCTTTGGGATCGGGTGCTTGCGGCAGGACTTTCATTTCGCAACTACGGAGAGATGGACTATGCGAAACATCCACAAGGAATGAAGTACGTCGATATCTACAAAGCGTACACGGAGGGGAAAGAGCTGGAGTTTGGGCAACAGATTGGTATCGAGCGTTTGCGACGTTATTCGTGTCGAGCGTATCCCGGCTGGAACATGCTGATTCCTGATGTTCTTCGGATGGATCGGTTCTTGAAAGAGTTCAGAGAATTTGAAGAGAACGATGACCTGCCGAATTTGTGCATGATTTATTTGCCTCAAGATCATTTCGGGGGAGGTGTGGTAACGCGATCCCACATGGCGGATAACGATCTGGCACTGGGAAGGTTGGTGGAAGCGGTTAGTCATTCAAAGTATTGGAAAGACACCGTTATTTTTGTTAACGAAGACGATCCGCAAAACGGTTATGACCACATCGACGGGCATCGCAGCCTGTGCCTGGTGATCAGTCCTTACAGCCGCGGCGGTGTTAATCATAGTTTTTACAATCAGACATCGGTTCTGAGAACGATGTTGCATCTGTTCGGATTGCCGCCCCTGAATCAACAAGACGCCTCGATGCCCTTGATGCGAGACTGTTTTCAGCGCCACGCGGATTTGACACCGTACGATGCGATTCCAGCCAATTTTGCTTTGAACGAGCTACCTCAACCGGACAAAAAACAGTCTTCGCTCGAGAAGAAGTGGCGATCGCTGTTGGCGACGGTTCCAATTGAGCGAACCGGCATGAAATCGGAACAGGATGAAGATAACCTGAATCGGTTCGTATGGCACGAAATGCGGGGCTGGGAAACGCCCTATCCCGTCGAATGGGCGGGCAGTCATGCGCGCGGGCTGAAGGAGCTGGGGTTGAAAGTTGATTTGGACCGGGATGAGTAGTGTACAGTTCAACTTCTCGTTAACCGCGTTCCCATCGGGCCGCACGGATGATGCCCCAATCTCTCCCAAGTTTGGGAAAGGTCGACGTCTCAGCGTCGAGTGAGAGTTGTTGATTCCGCAAGGAATCTCTTCGTTCGGTGATGCCCCACCATCTCAACGGTTTAACGACGGCAGCTAAAAAAAGTTGAAACCGGCGATGTTTTCCGAGCGTGCCAGATACATCGCCGGCTCAACTGGAGGGAGCTACTTGAAGTGTCGCATGAATTCAGAAACGTTAGACGTCACAACGCCAAGTACGTCTTTACAGAAATTGAATCCACCCATCGCATCGACGTTGTCGAGCCAGCCGCGTGTAAACACATACAACGCACCGAAGCTCAGGCCGATAAATACGAGGCCCATGAGCATGGACTCGGCGGCTTCTCGGCCACGCTTACGTCGGAAGGCTTTGATTTCTTTAAGGGCTTTAGCGTGCCAATACGAAGTAGATTCGAGTTCGATATAACTTTTCATTTTTGGCTCCTTGGTTGAGCTATTGTGCTTGATTTCAATTTTTTAGATTCACGGTTGGATTTACGATTCGCTTTGGAACGGTAAAACCCGTTGTTGTCTTGGCGGCTGAGGATAACGCTTTGTTGGGTTGTTCCAGAATCGTCAGTAGTTTATTGGTCACTGTATCGTTTCTGTCGTTTGAGAGTACGAACTCAAAATCAGCGCGAGCAGGTTCAAGTCGTCCGCTGATCAAAGAGAGATAACCTCTCAAGCGACGTGAACCGATCGCGAACGGATTTTCGTTGCAATAAACATTGAGGCCCTCGACATGTTTCTGGAAATCGGAATTGCCATAGAGTCGATTGGTGATTGAAAATATTTCGTCCCAGTCTTTGGCTTCAAGTATTTTTGTGGCGGAATGGAACAGCTGACCCGCTTTCTCATAATTTCCAGCGGCGATGTTGGTAAGTGAAGCAAACATTTTCAAATGTCCGTTCTCGTTGTCGATCGCCATTGCCTGATCGATTTGATAGGCTGCCAACGAATAATTGCCGTTGTGAAAATTCTCTTCCGCATGAAGCTGAATCACATTGGCCGCGGGCGAAGTTGCCACGAGGGTGTTGAAATTTGCGAAGGGTGACCTGATTGTTTTGGGTGCGACCGTATTTTTGGGAAGTGCGACCGGTCGTGAACTCGGAGTGGCCCGATTCGTTGACCCGTAAGGCACGATTGGTCCAAAGATTGGCGAGCCAAAAAGCGGAGATTGATTCTTCGATCGAGCGGTATCCAAGCGTCGTTGTTGTTCATACAGCTCCTTAACCAAGGCGGGATCGATACGAGTCCGGGTCTGCGTCCGTCGGCTGCTTTTTTCGTCGGTTGACCGTTGGTTTGAATGCTGTGTTTGTTTGGTTGGGACCTTCGTTGTGTTCCATTCATAAGGTGCGAAATTGCCTTCGTCGTATTGTTGGTCGCGATCATCGGTTTCTCGCGACTGGATCGCCAGGCAAGCCGTCGCCAAAAGCAGCGTGAGGCTGAGGCTCATGGCTATCACTCGAAAGTTCATTCGTTGCTGTGTGGTCATTTTCTTTTCCAGGTTGAACGAGAGGTTGATTTCTCTGTATGGCTTCATTTTCCAGCCCCGGGATCGGCAGGGGCTTCAATGATCACGGGAGTCGGCGATCGAATTGATTCCGGGTTGGGCGGGGCGACGAGTGAGTCGAGGAGCGTTTTCGCGAGAGAATCATTGGGATCGACGGAAAGTGCTTTTTCAAAGTCCCGGCGAGCTGAATCGGCGTGACCGAGGCATCCAAAATGAAATCCCCGCAACGAAAACGCGTAAGAGTCAAGAGGATGTTGATTGCAGAACTGTTCCAGTTGAGCCATGTGTGAGACATAGTCATTTTGACCATAGATCGTGGGATAATTGCTGATCACTATGTCCCATTCATTCTGAGGCAGCACGTGGATCGCAGTCTCAATTTCAAATGCAGCTCTACGATAATCGCCGTTTGCGAAATGAACTTGCGACGCATACAGCAACAAATAGGGATTGCCTTTGTCTTCGATCAAAGCATGATCGATATGTCGTTGAGCTTCAGTGTATCTACCGGCCATGAAGGCTAATTCGGCATCGCGTTGAAAAGCAACCGCTGCTGAACTCGGAGTCAACATGGAGGTAGCAATGACCGGTTCAATTACGGGTTCCTCAATAATTACTGGCGAGCTCAGATAAGGCTGTGGGATGACTTCGACATAGGGCTGTGGTTGGATCGCAGGCGCGAAGGCAAAATCACTTCCAATGTCGAAGCCGAAGTTTCGATCCTGATAACTGTAATTGAAACCGTATGGCGAAATCGAAATATGGTTGTAGCTCGGACCCTTGTGATATTTTTTGTGATGAGGCTTGTCAGCGCAAGCGGTTGTTGTAAATGCGATCAGGCAGACAAGAATGAAGGCTTGAGAAGCTATTCGAGCGATAAAGTTTTTGTGCATGGTGATCTCCCTTGGTTGCGAAGATCAAATTGCAAGCCTCGTTCCAATTGCCGGAAACGACGAAAACCCAGTGTTTTTAAGATATTGACATCCAAAATGATGTCAAAGTGCAACATGGAGTCAGTAAGCCGTCGCGTTTTCAGTACATGTTGACGAAAAAGAACGCATTCAATGCGGCGAGCGAAATGCGGAATGCGGAAGTGCGGAATGCCTGCGTTCGGAGTCCAGCAGTCCGGCTAATGGATACCGGTGCTTGGCTGGAGTATAACGAGATGATTGATGGGGCCTTCTTTTTAAGTTCAGCGGTAATTCACGGAGCCAAATATGTCGCGCGCTAACGTTTGTTTGTCAGTTTTATTTGTAGTTTTAGTGAGTTCCGTTTTTCCTACTCAAATATCAGCAGACGAAACTTGGACTCAATGGGGTGGCGACCAACGAGACTTTTCAATCGACAACGTGAAAATTTCAGCTCAGCCGGTGCTGACTGAAAAATGGCGGCGGGATCTAGGCAATGGCTACTCGGCAATTTTGTGCGACGGAAATCGACTGTACACGATGTACCGCAGAGACGATAACGAGTACATCATTTGCATGGACTGCTCCGACGGAAAAACGGTTTGGGAGAAGTACTATCCAGCCCCGTTGTCCAAGGATGCCGATCCCAGTTTTGGGAAAGGCCCCAATGCGACTCCGCTATTGATTGGTGATCGACTTATTTGCGTTGGCTTCAATAGTGATGTTCACTGTTTGAACAAAGCCAACGGCGAAATCATCTGGAAGACAAACCTGATCAAGGACTACCAAGGCACCAGCGTGGACCTCGGATATTCGGCTAGCCCAATTCATTACGGAGACAACGTCATTTTGCCTGTAGGGGGAAAAGGAAAAGCGATCATGGCGTTTGCCGTCACAGACGGATCAGTTTCCTGGAGTGCGCTCGATTACCAAAATAGTTATGGAACTCCCCTGCTCTTCACCGATAATGGCGTAGATCAATTCGTCCTCGCTTCCACGGACGACGTTATTTCTGTGGATCCGGCCAACGGCACGAAACTTTGGTCATTTCCGTTGAAGAACCAATGGAATACTCACGCGTTTGTGCCAGTCTGGGATGCCAAAAACAAGATATTGTTCGTTTCGTCGTTCCGGCAGAGTCATGGCTTGAACGTGGTCGCCAATGAATCGACCGCGGGCGATGGCGAAGAGGTTTCGTTTGAGAAAAAATGGAGCGACAACCGATCCGGGATCGGTTTTTCGAATGCTGTTTTGGTAGGCGACATCATTTGTGGCTCGACCGGAGGAACAGGTTCACCGTTGGTCACGGCTTTTGACTCGGTTGGCGGTAGCGTGCTGTGGAAGGAACGTGGTTTCGCCAAGTGCAATTTTCTGGCTGTCAATGAACATTTAGTGTTACTCGACGCAAAAGGAGTTCTTGCGGTCGCAAAACCGGACTCTAGAGGGCTGAACGTCATCAAGAGGCAAAAAGTTTTGTCGGCAGAGAAAGTCTGGACCGTTCCAACGCTCGTCGATAATACGCTCTACATGCGCGATCAAAAAGAGATTTTGGCGATGGAAGTCAAGTAAGTCAGGAATAACAAATGTACAACCATCAACAACAGAACTCAGAAGGCGCTTTGATTGTTGTTCTCTTGTTCGCTTTGATAATCGGCGGTCTGTTGATCGGCGGCGCATTTGTGTTTTGGACTCGTGCCAAGACGGCCGAGTTGCAGGCTCGGCAGTCCGAGATGATGGCCCGCACCGAGGCCGAACACGCACGACAACTGGCCATGGAAAAGCAGGCGCAAATGGAGCCCGAATCCGCCGTAGACGCCACTTTGATCGCGATCAAACTCGAAGCAGACGGTTCTCTCCTGGTCGATGGTTCGCCGACACAAATCAGCGGGCTTCGCGAATTGCTGGAAAACAAATCGCTGGAGAATGACGCGTTTGTATTTTCAATTCGGGCCGACGACCAATGCACCATTGCTGACTTAAAAGAGCTAATGCAAATTTGCGAATCATTTGGCAACGTTGAGTTGGATCTCGACCAGGACCAAGACTCTGAACCAACCGACGACTAACCCGCATTGCTCACAGGCTGTAGGGTGGCGTCGAGCAAACATGAGTTTGAATCGAAATCAATTGTTCAATTCACATCATTTACTTCTTCAACAGCTTTTGCATCTTTTTCCAGGGTAACGAGTTGGCGACGTCAGCCGCTGTCAGGCATCCTCGTCGAGCCTGCTTAATTCCAAATCGCATGTTATCAAGCCCTTTGACCCGGTGCGCATCGGTGTTGATGACGATCGGGATGCCGTAATGTTTAGCCTGCAAAAGGTGAACGTCGTTCAAATCCAGCCTCAGAGGGCTTGCGTTGAGTTCGAGCAATTTTTGATTTTCTTTCGCCGCTTGAAAAACGGCAGTCATATCGACATCGTAGGGTGGGCGTTTGTTAAGGAGCCGACCCGTTGGATGGGCGATCATACAAACATGTGGATTCTCAAGCGCGCCGATAATCCGATCCGTAATTTGTTGACGCGGTTGTTGTTGTCCATAGTGCAGACTTGCGATCACCCAATCTGCTTTGGCGAGTACTTCATCAGGCAAGTCCATTTCGCCGCTTTCAAGAATATCGCACTCGATGCCTTTCAAGATTAGAAAGTTATCCGTGGCGTTTTTGTTGATTTTGTCAATCTCTTTCCATTGAGCCAACAGCCGGTCACCGTCCAGCCCGTTGGCCATCGCGACTCGTTTTGAGTGATCTGTGATTGCAATGAACTTCAACCCGCGTTCGCGCGCCGCGGCAGCCATCTCTTCAATCGAAGCTCTCCCATCGGTGGCCGTCGTGTGCATATGCAAGTCGCCCTTGACGTCGGAGATTTCAATCAGCGTGGGCAATTCTTCGAGTTCTTTGGCCCAGTCGAATTCCGCGCGGGCTTCACGTGTTTCGGGATCAAACACGGGCAAGTCGAGAGTCGCATAGACATCGGCTTCTGTTTTCCCCGCGATCCATTCGTCGTCGTCCAGGCGATAAACGCCCCATTCATTGATCTTGAGTCCCTTTTGTTTGGCCATCCCACGCACGATCACGTTATGTTCTTTGGATCCTGTAAAGTACAGCAGTGCGGCCCCAAAAGATTTATCGGGTACGACGCGCAAGTCAATTTGAAATTCGTTCTCCAGTCGAACCGACATTTTGGTATCACCGCGGACGATCACCGTTCCAATTCCTTCAAATTCTCCGAAGTGATCCATCACTTTGTCCACGTTTTTTGATGAAATCAGCACGTCGAGGTCACCCACCGTTTCTTTACCCCGTCGGTAACTGCCGGCAAACTCAATCTGCTTGACTTGTTTGCAATGGCTCATGTGGTCCCGCAATTGCTGTACGATGCCGTCCGCTTTTGACCACAGGATTCGCTGGCTGGCGGCCGCCGCAATCGAGATCCCTTCCAGAATCTGTTCTTCCGTTTTTGCACCAAACCCGGAAAGGGCGCGGACTTCCTGAGCTTCACAAGCCGTTTTGAGCTGTTCCAGGGTTGTGATATTCAATTCGTTAAAAAGCGCGGCTGCCTTCTTGGGCCCAAGTTTCGGAATATTGAGCAAGTCAAGCACGGTACGCGGCACGGTTTCCAGGATTTCCTCAAGTTGCGAGAGAGAACCTGTTTCCACCAGCTCTTTGCATTTCTGGGCGACGCCTTTGCCGATTCCATCGAGCTTCGTTAAATCTTCGCCAGACTCCAGCATTGACTCGATCGAATCGGGCAGATCCTTGATCACACGCGCACCATTTCGATACGCTCGCAATCGAAACGCGTTTGCGCCGGTGAATTCAAGTAAGTCGGCGAGTTGGTGCAGCGTCTGGGCAATCTTGTCATTGGTCATGCTTAGATGATAACAGGTTTCGTCCAATTCGGAGGTCGGAATTCGGAGGTCGGAACGTAGAGTGGTAATGCGGAGGCGGATTGAGAGAGTGGAGCCCAAAATCGACCTCCGACCTCCGAATTCCCATTTCGATGCCACGTCGTTAAGATAGGCGTTCCAATATTTCCCACCAACAAAAACAATGATTCGTTACGGCATCACCATATTTCTGAGCGCGTTTTTGCTTTTTCAAATCCAGCCGATGATCGCCAAGTTCATTTTGCCCTGGTTTGGAGGCACGGCGGCGGTTTGGACGACGTGCATGATGTTCTTTCAAATTACTCTGTTGCTGGGTTATTTGTACGCCCATTTGGTCAGGCGAATATTCTCTCCCCAGATGGTTTGGCGGGTGCATTTGGTGATCTTGATCCTTGCTTGTGCGGCGGTATTGGCAACTCACGCGGTACCGCCCGAGTTTCTCAAGCCAACGGGTGGCGAGAACCTCACTGCTGCCGTCGTCAAGCTCCTGGCCATTACCGTTGGCTTGCCTTTTCTTGTTTTGTCATCGACCGGACCGCTCGTTCAAGCTTGGCACAGCGCGTCACACGGTGGGCAAACCTACCGACTTTACGCCGTTTCCAATTTTGGATCGATGTTGGCATTGTTGACGTACCCGTTTTTCTTTGAGCGAGTTTTTTCGCTCAATGTTCAAAGCCTGATTTGGAGCGTTGGGTTTATTCTGTTTGCGACTTTGTGTTGCTGGAGCGGGTTGCAAACGGCCAGTCAGTCGAAGTGGTTGCAGACCCAACACGAACCTGACCAGTCGAAAAGCGATGAGGCAGACCGCGTTGGAGTGGGCTTGCTGATCGCATGGATTGGATTGGCGATGGCACCGTCCGTGATGCTGATCGCGACCACGAATTTGATGAGCCAGGAAGTTGCGTCGATCCCGTTCTTGTGGATTCTGCCGCTGACCCTGTATTTACTTTCGCTGATAATCTGCTTTGATCGACCGTCGTTATATCGTCGAGCTGTTTTTACTCCGCTGCTGATTGCCAGCACAATTGTGTCGATTTTGATTTTACATGTAAGCAATCAGATCTCACTGTTGCCTCAGATTATCGGCTTGGCGATTGTTTGTTTTTCATGCAGTATGAGTTGTCATGGCGAACTCGAACGGCTCAAGCCTGCGCCCAATCATTTGACATTGTTTTACTTGATGGTTTCACTGGGTGGAGCACTTGGCGGTATTTTTGTGGTCGCCATCGCGCCGCGCATCTTCAACGATTTTTGCGAATTCCATATTGGCTTGTTCGCCTGTCTCTTCTTGACGGCCGGAGTGAAAGTTATCGAAGCTTATCATCAGCCGAAGAACAATACGTTTTCGGCCTGGTTGAGTGTGGTTGGGGCGTTAGTCGCGGCGGGCTGTGTTTTGAGCAGCCTGATTTATTTTATAGATTTTGGCTACGAAAAAGGATTACTTACTTTCGAGCGAAATGAATATGGACTTGTCTCGGTTCGCGAAAAAAATGGCTATCGAATCATGGTCAACGGTCGCACGGAACACGGTGGGCAGTTCCTTGAAGGCCCGGAAAAGATGCAGCCAAGTTCGTATTATGTTCAGGGCAGCGGGCCATCGATCGCAATTCAAGCCTTGCGTTCGGATCCTAAACGGGAAAGAAAGGGACTAAATATCGGCGTGATCGGACTGGGAACCGGATCGCTCGTTACCTGGGGCCAGCCGCCGGACAAATTCTGGTTTTACGAAATCAATCCATTAGCGGAGAAATTGGCGCGCAAGTATTTTACCTATCTGGAAGAATCAAAGGATCAAAGCCAGGTCATTCTGGGAGACGGACGAATTCAACTGGAACGTCAGCTGAAGGAATCAGGATCGCTCAAGTTCGATGTCTTGTTCATGGACGCATTTACCAGCGATTCGATACCAGCACATTTGTTGACTCGTGAAAGTTTTGACCTGTATTGGAAACATCTGAAACCGGATGGAATCCTGGTCGCCCATATCACCAACCGGTTTGTCGATTTGAGGCCGGTGATCCATGCGTTAGCGGTCGAACGCGGGCATACGCCAATCCTGATCAATCACATTCATGGTGACCATCAAACGCGCTGGGTGTTGATGACACGCAATGCTGATGTAATCGAATCGGAAATTGTGACATCCGTTCAGTCGACTTGGCCGAGCGACATGGAAGAGATATTCTGGACGGATGATTTTGCGAGTCTTGCCCAGTTGGTCGACTGGTCAATTAAGCTGGACTGGAACGAAGAGACGCCACAGCCACCGGCGAATCGCAATCGGAAATAGTGCCGTTTATGTCCGAAAAAGCCACTGAAAGCGAAAAGTCATTTCGCGTCTTTCAGACGTCGGCAGACGGTTTTGCGCCGAAACAAGATGTGTTGGCGGTCGAAGAGCCGATGGAGATTCGAGTTGTCTTTGGGCCGACTGAAAAAAGAACGGGCAAGAGTCTATCGATCACAATGCGAACGCCCAATCATGACTTCGAACTTGCCGCTGGGTTTCTTTTCACCGAGAGCATTATTTCCCACCAAAATCAGATCGCCGGGTTTGAATTTTGCGGTCCGATCGCCGAGGGTCGTAGCGAAGCGAATATTGTTCGGGTGGAACTCGCACCCGGTGTTGAAGTTGACATCAAAAAACTGCAAAGGCACTTTTATACGACGTCCAGTTGCGGCGTTTGCGGGAAAGCGTCATTGGAAGCGCTCGATGTACAAGGGCTGAAACCACTAAAACAAGACGAGATCAGCGTCAGCGCCGAAGTTATCCACAGCCTGCCTGATCAGTTACGTAATCGGCAAGCTGTTTTTGATCGTACCGGTGGACTTCATGCCGCGGGTCTGTTCAACCTGGAAGGCAACCTGCTTACGATCCGTGAAGACGTTGGTCGGCATAATGCGCTGGATAAGCTGATTGGAGAACAGCTTTTGAGCGGCAAGATGCCATTATCGAATCGGATTTTGGTGGTCAGCGGGCGAACCAGTTTTGAGTTGTTACAAAAAGCGTTAGTAGCATCTGCCCCGATCATGGTGGCGGTTGGGGCGCCATCCAGCCTTGCAGTTGAGTTGGCCCAGGAGTTCAATCTGACTTTGTTGGGATTCGCTTCCAAGACTCGATTCAACGTCTATTCGGGGATTCAACGCGTGGTTTGAAATTGAAATAGGATCGCAGTTCGGACTGAAGAGATAGTGTGGTTTATGAGTTGGGGATTATTAACCTCTCCTTGGGGAGAGGTCGGCGTCTCAGCGTCGGGTGAGGGGATTCAAGCGAAGCGCCTGAAGACTTGGTCTCCATTTCAATGGTTTTCCAATGGCAACGGAAATTCTTCATTTCGCTCCACTCAATTCAGAATGACTTATTCACTGGCGTGTCGGCCGTTAAGCAAAACGACAAAGGAATTATCCTCAATTCCCCAACCGGCGATGCAAAAACGGTGAAAATCCAATATCCTATGCTTATTCATTCATTGATTTGAGAAGCAAGCGAAATGTTGAAACCATCTGCTCAGCGCGAACGAGTGCTTGAACTTCTGGAGCACGAGGGCGGCGTCACGGAAGAATCCGTGCGTAAAGTTTCCAGGGAAACGGGCGTCCCCGAGGCTGATATCTGGGGCACCGGTCTGTTTTATACGCTGATTAACAAGCCGGGTCGTCGCGTGCGGATTTGCGATGGATTGACCTGTCAGATGGCGGGTGCCGACGAGCTTACGGAACAGCTAAAAGCGCAGGGCAAAACGTGCGAACGTGTCAGTTGTCTGGCCCAATGCGATCGAGCCCCCGCGACGCTGGATGAAGATCTCGAGTTGATCACCTACGAAGGCAAACTCTACGGAGTGACGCCGGACGATCCCGAACTACCGATGAACCTGGCTGGCGAACAGGATCCGTCTTACTCGGGGCTGGCTCGAGCACGAGAGCTTGGAGCCGAAGCTGTTATCGATCAAATCGAAGCATCGGGCTTGCAGGGGCGAGGCGGCGCAGGTTTTCCGGCTCATTTCAAATGGCGATCGGTTCTCACTCAGAAAGAAGCCGAACGGTACGTCATTTGTAACGCGGATGAAGGCGAACCGGGTACTTTTAAGGATCGAGAAATCATCCTCCGGCAACCGCACAAGATGATTGAAGGATTAGCGATTGCAGCGTGGACGATCGGTGCGAACGATATCTACATTTACATTCGCGGTGAGTTCACGAACGAGATTCGCTCATTGCAAAACGCGATTTCGGAGGCAGAAGCAAAGATTGCTCCGATCAAGATTCATGTTGCAATGGGACACGGAGCCTACATTTGTGGTGAAGAAACAGCGTTAATTGAAGCGTTGGAAGGCAAACGAGGCATGCCGCGCCTCAAACCACCCTACCCTACGGAGCGAGGTTTTCGCCAAAAGCCAACTTTGATGCACAATGTTGAAACGGCCTGTTGTGTGCCGGCAATTATTCACCGCGGAGGCGAGTGGTTTAAGGCTCAAGGGCGGACCGAACCCGGGTCAAAGCTGTATTGCGTTTCCGGTCATGTAAACAACCCGGGCGTCTATGAACTACCGTTAGGCGTGAATCTTGACGAACTTGTCGAAGCCGCGGGAGGGTACGAAGGGACTCCGTTAGCATTTAGTCCCGGAGGAGCTTCCTCGGGATTCTTGCCGATGAAGTACCGGGAACTTCCTTTGGACTACAAACAACTCGCTGACGTCGGTTCGATGCTCGGGAGTGCCGGGCTGGTTGTGCTCAACGATACGGTCAATCTCGTGCAGGCCGTTCAATGGCAACTGGTTTTCTTTGAGCGGGAAAGTTGCGGTCAGTGTGCTCCGTGCAGAATCGGGACTCGTTACCTCAGTCGTCAAGTCGACAAGTTTGTGCAACTCGGAGACGAGCAGGCCCTTGAGATGGCCGATGACGTCGGCTGGGAAATGGAAGAGGGATCTATTTGCGGTCTTGGCATGGTTGCCGCTAAGCCCCTAGAATCGGCCCGGGAACATTTCCCCGAAGCGTTTGCGAGTAAGGCAAGGGAAGATTGATTGGTAAAAAAAAACAGTACTCAGCAGGCAGTACTCGGTACGCATTACTCAGTACTTAATCGTACGTCGGTATCTTCACCCAATCGGGTCGCTTCTGCCCCGTGGCCCGTTCAAACGTTTCCCAAGTAAGTTCTGTCCATGTCTTTTGTTTTCGCAAATGTTTGACTCCTGATCCGGCCTTCGTCATCGACTTCATGAAACCAATTATCATTTTGCGAATTTCGGTTCCTTCCTGAAATGCATCGCCAAATTCTTCTTTTGAAATGTAACCGCGATCATAAGCCGCACATAAATGCGACTGAGTCTCGTTTAGACTTCCGATTGAATAGCCTAGGAACAAGACAAACTCAGATTGTGTTCCCCGACCAAAGCCCTCGGCGATATTGGCCATTACCGATTCAGAGGAATCATTGATTTGCGTTACCAAACGGCGGTCCTTCGAGAACTCGGTACGTCGAGTGAATGTGTAGATTTGTTTCGACCATTTGCGTGATCGCTGCCACGCCTTTATATCCGTAAAAGTTTGGATTCCAGCCACGTCAAATTCCTTATGATTCTGGGGTGCCGGTAGTGTATATTTATACATTATAGTTTGGTCTCAAGCAACCAGTACTCAGTACGCAGTACTCAGTACGCAGTACTCAGTACGCAGTACTCAGTACGCAGTACGCAGTACTCAGTACGCAGTACGCAGTACTCAGTACGCAGTACCCAGTACCCAGTACCGAGTACCCAGTACGCAGTACCGAGTACCCAGTACCCAGTACCCAGTACTCAGTACTCAGTACCCAGTACCCAGTACTCAGTACTCAGTACCCAGTACTCAGTACTCAGTACTCAGTACTCAGTACCCAGTACCCAGTACCCAGTACTCAGTACCCAGTACTCAGTACGCCCCCTCGTCCCCCCTTCCCCACCAATTTGTGAATGATTTCGCACCATCTCTTGACCTTCAATTCCTGAAAACACTCAAACGACCAGTTTTGAACGTCGTTATTGCCATGGTTAAGGTTTTTTCTGCCTTGGCTCCGTGATTTCGCCGAAGTCAAACTGGAAGCGGCCTTGGTTGGTCGTATACAATTAAGATCTGTAATCAGTCGATAATGACGAAACTCAAGGCTCTCTCGAAACAACATGAATCAACCACGACCTGCCCTTCAGGAATTCACAATCGAACTCAACGGTAAGAACTGTATCGCCAAAGCTGGCGAGACAGTTGTTGATGTAGCTCGTCGTGAAGGGATCGATATTCCCACGCTCTGTCACGATACGCGACTGGAGCCGGCTGGTGCCTGTCGCGTGTGTCTCGTCGAAGTCGAAGGCCAGCGACGATTGCAACCCGGTTGCGCTTGGGTCTGTGCACCCGACATGAAAGTGACGACTGAGTCAGAGAGAATCGAAAAGCATCGTCGGGTTCTTTACGGCATGTACATGGCCGATCATCGGGTGGATGCAAACGGATTGCCAGTCGCAACCGCGAACGAAAACCAGCTTCGCACGCTTTGCGAGGGCACGACGCCCGTCAAATTGGAAGCGATCGAAGCACCTCGCGTTGGTAGGCCGACCGATGTTAATCCATATATCGAATTTGATCCGGAACTTTGCATTTTGTGCGCCAGATGCACCCGTTACTGTGACGAAGTCGAAGCGGTCAATGCAATCACACTGGCCTTTCGAGGGGCAGAAACCACGATATCTACAGCTGGTGAACGCGGGTTGCTCGACACAACTTGTGAGCTGTGTGGCGGCTGTATCGATACTTGTCCAACCGGTGCGCTGATCGAAAAAAAGGCTCCCAAAGACCTCGTTCAACTGGAAACAAAAAAAACACGCTCGACCTGTAACTTCTGCGGCGTCGGATGCCAACTTGATCTGCACGTTCATAACGACCGGGTCGTCAAGGTGACAAGTCCCGAACCGGGTGAAACGCTTAACGATGGAAACCTGTGCGTGAAAGGCCGATTCGCGTACGACTTCATTCACCATGAAGACCGTTTAACCGAGCCACTGATTCGCCGCGAGGATGGTGAACTTCATCCGGCTTCGTGGGAAGAGGCACTTCGATATGCGGCCGACGGGTTTAACCGAGTCAAAGAAAAATTTGGACCGGATTCGCTCGGTTTCGTTTCCTCTTCACGGTGCACAGGCGAAGAAAACTACCTGATGCAAAAGCTCTCCCGAGCCGTGTTTGCGACAAACAACATTCATCAATGTGCCGCTACGTGACATGCTCCGACTGTCGCCGGTCTGGTGACGATGTTTGGTGCGGGAGCCATGACGAATTCGATCAGCGAGATTCGTCATACGGACTTGTTGTTCATTATCGGTTCAAATACTTCGGAAGCTCACCCCATCATCGCGATGGAAATGAAACGTGCTCGCCAAGCCGGCGCGAAACTGATCGTAGCTGATCCGCGCGAGATCTGGATGGCAGAACAAGCGGATTTGCATCTGCAGCTAAAGCCCGGAACGGATGTTTGGCTGTTAAGTGCCATGACCCATGTGATTGTCGCTGAAGACCTGATCGATCACGAATTCATCGCTTCCAGCACCGAAGGATTTGAAGCCGTTCGTGACGCGGTCGCAAAATACACCCCTGAAGAAGCTGAAAAAGTAACTGGGGTCCCTGCTGAAGACATTCGCACAGCCGCTCGCTGGTACGCGACGACGGAAAAAGCAGGGATCTACTATACGCTTGGCATCACCGAGCACACTCACGGCACGGACAATGTTTACTGTCTTGCCAACCTGGTATTAATGACCGGGCATCTCGGCAAATTTGCGTCCGGCATGAATCCTCTCCGCGGCCAAAACAACGTTCAAGGTGCAAATGACGCCGGTGCCACACCGATTTACTATCCAGGCTATCAACCGGTCACGGACGAAGGAGTTCGCAAGAAATTTGAAAAAGCATGGGGAGTACCACTTTCGCCCGACGACGGTCTCAACCTCAACGTCATGATGAAAGAACTTGCCAAAGGCAACATGAAAGCTCTGTATGTAATGGGCGAAGACATCGTTATTTCGGAACCCAATGTTTCGCAGGTCGAAAAAGGATTGAACATGTGCGAGTTCTTGGTATGCCAGGAAATCTTTCATAACGAAACAACACGGTATGCAGATGTGGTTTTCCCGGCCACTTGTTTCGCAGAAAAAGATGGAGTGTTTACCAACAGCGATCGGCGTGTTCAACGAGTTCGTAAAGCGGTCGAGCCTCCCGAGGGTGCTCGCGAAGATTGGAGGATCCTATGCGATTTCGCTCGAGCGGCCGGTTACTCCATGCCGGAATACAATAATCCGGGCGAGATCTATGCGGAAATGGCGTCGTTGACACCTAAGGTTGCCGGTATTTCGTACGAACGACTGGATGAAAATATCGAAGGACTGCAATGGCCTTGCCCTGACGATCAGCATCCGGGGACGCCAACGCTCCACATGGATGGTCCTCTGAATGGCAAGGCTCAATTCCAAGCCGTCGAATATCGTCCCAGTGCAGAATTGCCGGATGAGGAATTTCCATTGGTCCTTTCGACTGGGCGAACGCTGTATCACTACAATGCCGCCACTCAAACGCGACGTGATCCGGGTCCGGTTGCCAAACAACGGTCCAACTTTATTGAGATGCATCGCAAAAATGCAAAGCTGCTTGGCGTCGAACACGGCGAGACGGTGAAAGTGCTTTCTCGTCGTGGAGAGGTTGAAGCGGAAGTTTGGGTTTCACCGCGCGTCCGTTTCGGATGCATCTGGATGCCGATGCACTTCGCCGAATCTCGAGCCAACTTGTTAACCAACGACGCCGGAGATGTCATCACCGGCACGGGCGAATACAAGGTCTGCGCCGTTCGCGTCGAAAAACTAAACGGTTCGTCAAATGGGAATCCCAACGACCACCCCTCCATTACGACAACGTAGAGACCGTATCGACAAAGTACGAGGTTCGGGGATAGGCTGGTGAATTCGCCATTATGTGTTTGGGTTGGATCGTTTAACGGCGAGCCGAAGGCGACTGCGTTTGGCGTGCCAAATAACCGTCGCCTCCGGCTTGCCGTTAAACGATTGTGGGGAATCTTAATCGGCCGTCTGGTTTGACGATGCAACATAGAATTTGCTTTTCGTTATGGAAAAGAATCTTGAATAGACCAAAACCACTTCGTGTCGGCGGTGTCCCGGAACACTTTAATTTGCCTTGGCACCTTGCGCAAGAAAACGATGCGTTTGCAAAGGCCGATTTAGACGTCGAGTATATTGACTTTCCCGGTGGTACCGGGGCGATGACACGCGGTCTGATAGATGATGAGATTGATCTCGCGCTGGTGTTGTCCGAAGGCGCGGTCGCCAATGTGCTACAGGGTAACGCGATTAAGATTGTGAAGGTCTACGTTCAGTCGCCTTTGGTCTGGGGAATTCATGTCGACGCCGATAGTGACTATTACGATATCGGCGACATTCGCGATCGGCGTTACGCCATCAGCCGCCGAGGTTCCGGTTCACACTTGATGGCGATCGTCGATGCGGCTGAACGCGGCTGGGATACCGACAAAATGGAATTCGTAATCGTTGGCGGCTTGGCGGGTGCGAGAACGGCTTTGTCCAACGGAGAAGCCGATGCATTCCTGTGGGAACGATTTATGACTCAGCCCTATGTCGACAACGGAGAGTTTCGGAGAATTGGCGATCGCAGCGTTCCCTGGCCCGCCTTTGTTGTTGCCGTACGTGAAGATGTCCTTGCACAACGTCGTGACGATATTCGAAGGATGCTTGAAATCGTTGACACCGAATGCCAAGAGTTGATGGAAAATCCCAAAGCGGTCCAACTCATCTCGACTCGTTACAACTTGGATCCGAGCGAAACTCAAGCCTGGTTTGATCATGTCAGGTGGCATATTGGTTTTGACAAACCAACCGAGGATCTTGATCGGGTCATCGGATATCTGAAGAAAGTCGACATTATCGAGAATCAGGATTTGAAATCTGACGACGTCTGGACAGACCTGCTAACGCGAAACTCGAGGGTCTGACGCCACGGGGGCGTGAATGGGTTTTCAGCCGGCCAAGGTCGCTACTCCAACTGTCTCATGCTTTTCAAGTAAGATAACAAATCCAAAACCTCGTTGTCATTCAACGTGTCTAGAAGTCCGTCGGGCATCATCGAGACGGAAGCCACCTTGCGGGATTCGATTTCTGATTTGGCGATCGTTACCGGTTCCGTTTCGTTGGCGACGCCCAGTTTCAGCACCCGCTTGTTTTCTGCGGCGACAACTCCGGAATAAACTCGACCGTCTTCGGTCGCCAGCGTGTGTACGACCTCTAACTTGTCTTGTTCGTTGTATTGCGAATACTGTTTCAAAAGAGTGTCGGCCAAATCATCGTCATCAAACGCGGCCATCGCCCGAATCGCATCGCGACGAAGCGAATCATCGGCAAGAAGTTTGCCCAATTGATCTTGTAAGGTCGAAAATCAGGCTTGGCGGTCTGAGTCAGGATTGGCGAATCTGACTCGCCACGAAAAACGTAGATGTGATCGCCAGACGCGTCAATTCCTGTTCGCAGATGAACTTTTTCAGCTTGACGCGCGCTTGCGATATTGCTGTTACAAAACAAAGGAACCAACAGCAATGAACTGAAGATGAAATTCCACACCGATTGAACCTCCACAAAGACTTGCCGTCCGCGACGCAATGACACAGATTACCGTAATTTCACACGGTTTTCGAGATTGCGAGGCAAGTCACGCCTCCAAGGGAAGGGTGCAACTCGCCTACCTCGGGAGACGCCCCCCGCGTTTACGCGGTGGAAGCTTTACGATCAACCTAGATGCGAAAACATTGGCACAACTCAGTTCGGCCATTCGTTGGCAGTGTTTGTTTCAGCCGATCCGGTTTCATCAAGAATCAAAAATGCTGCTGTTACGCAGAACAGGTAGTTGTCTGTCGGGCAAACGCATGCCTCTCCAGTTCGTCGTTCTCCATCAAGCCTGTTCGAATTTGCTTGTGATCTGCATGTACGGCTTATGCCGGTAAATCGGGTAAGCAGGATTTTGGCGATTTGCCGAGCTAACATGCTCGTTAATATTTGTGGATTGTGCCGGAAGTTCGTTTACTAAATCGCCTTCAGTTTGATATTACGGATGTTCCTTTTGAAAGGCGTAGACTTTTTTTGCCGATAATTTGGAACATCCAACAGATTGAATATTCGACAAATTACTATGATTCGGAAGGCGGATGATGATCCTCTCAACATGTAGATTCGTGTCAACGATCGCAATCGTTCTTGTTTTCGGCGCCGTCAGCGTCTTTGCGCAACAACAACCTGTTGGGCAAGTTGCCGACCAAGACGCAGGTACGAAGATCAACATCTCCGATTCCCGCGCAGTTGGCTCTTACTTTAACCCAAATGACTGCGGTTCTTGTGGTTGTGCCAACTCATGCAGTACGGGCAATTGCTGTTTAGGAAACGGACTTTTGGGGCGTGGGTTCATCAAACGAAGCGATCATGCGTTTGATCGGTTCATCAGCCCAATGACCAATCCGGTTTTTTTTGAAGACCCGCGACAACTCACCGAGGCGCGTGCATTGTTCCTGCAGCACAAAGTACCGCTTGCGGCTGGAGGTGGCGATGTGCAGCTCTATGCTCTGCAGTTGCGAGCTCGTCTGAGCGAAAACGTGTCTTTGATCGCGACCAAGGATGGCTACATTACCTCTTCCAATGCGTTGATTAACGACGGCTGGGCGGATCTTTCGGCTGGACTGAAATTCACGCTTAAACGCGATGTGCAAAGGCAAAGACTGCTTAGTGGTGGATTCACGTTTGAATTACCCACGGGTGAAGCAGATCCGTTGCAAGGCAACGGCGATGGTGAACTCAACCTTTTCTTAACCGGCGGTCGACAGATCGGTTGTCGTTCGCACTGGATTTCAGCCTCTGGGCTCCGCGTTCCAATGAATACGACTGACGAATCGTTGAGTTGGTACTGGTCGAACCATTTCGATTACATGATTCGAGACCGTGTTTATCTGTTAACCGAGCTCAACTGGTACCATTGGTTGCAAGACGGTCA
>JAHEJI010000041.1 GCA_024638965.1 Planctomycetaceae bacterium | reverse complement strand
GATCCTGGAACGGGTCCTCTTGAGCCGGAGTTTCCGTCGGCAGATCCTGGAACGGGTCTTCTTGAGCCTGTGTTTCCGTCGCCGGATCCTGGAACGGGTCCTCTTGAGCAGGTGTTTCCGTCGGTGGATCTTCGACCGGATCTGTCTCGGTAAGTGGATCTTGCGTCGATTCCTCGGTTGGTTGGATTTCGATCGGATCTAGTTGAGGCCGTGTTGCTATCGGTGGGTTTGCGAAAGGATCCAATTGAGTGGCAGGAGCAACGATAGGGATGTTGGCGATTAGATCTTTCTGCAAAGGTGCATCTTCTGGTGGATCGGCAAATGGCACATCTTGATCATCAAGATTTGGTGCTGTCTCCGTAACTACTGGTTGCGATGTTTCGAGAGCAGTATCATCAGAATTAGAATCTTGAGTCGTATGGGTGGATTCAACGCTTGGAATTGTCCATTCAACATTCAGGATTGAATATTCGGGTCGTGAATCACCGGAATTGGGGTCTTGAGGCGGATCGTTGTTTTCAAGAATTGAACTAACATCCTCAACATTTAGTATTGAATATTCCGGCAATGCATCACTAGAAGTCTGATTTTGCGACGGATCGTTGTTGTCAAGGACTGAATGGGTTTCCTTAACATTCAGTATTGAGAATTCGTTTATCGAATCAACGAGTTTTGGATCTTGCGTCGGATCGTTGTTTTGATTGCCAAGAGATCTAGCGAAAGGTCCGTTTGAAAATCCAGAGGACATGGTAACTCCACAGACGTGAGACAACAAACCGTACATCCGTGGCTATCGATTTCGGGCCATCCTAGGCCCGAAAATGAAAGAGTGGGTCACCCATTCAGATTGCGACAGCCGACTCCGAAGAGACTCTTTCATACCCGTTTCATTGTAAGCCAAGTCGTCAGATTTTTGAACAATTCGCGGCGGATTTACAAAAAAACCTGCATCAAATGAGCAGCCTCTCGCATACGCTATCATCTCGCAATGTCGACTGCATGGACGATGTCAAAATTAACGGGAGATGGCGACAGGTTCTGTCGATTGACTAAAGAATGAGAATGGTCAGCAGTGCAAATAGTTGAGCTGTGAGACAACGCGACAAAATATTTTACCGAATTTGGATAAGCTACGAATAATATTCTGCCTGCCGCCCACTTTATAACGTTGGTTCATTTATGAACAATGTTGGTTTGCGGTTTCATTACAGATACCAACAGGAAGAAAAGTTGAAAGACGCACTGGTAGATTTTTCCAAGTTTGCAGAGAACAAAGTGTTTGCCGATCTGGATGAAATTGCAGAGATCAATCCACATCGATTCGAGATGCGATTGCTCGATGGTGTTCTGTACTTAGATGAACAGTACGCGGTTGGATTTCGGGATATTTCAGCTGACGAGTTTTGGGTGCGAGGTCATTTCCCCGGTCGGCCCCTGATGCCCGGCGTTTTGATTTGCGAATGCGCCGCCCAGCTAACGTCTTATTTTGCCATCAAATCGAAGCTGGTCGACAATGGGTACGTCGGCTTAGGTGGTCTTGAAAAGGTGCGGTTTCGCGGTCCCGTCGTCCCTGGGGATCGATTGATCGTCATGCTCAAACGCGGCAAGGTTCGTCGAAATCAAATGTTTACCGCTGACTTCCAAGGCTTTGTAGATCAAACGCTAATCGTCGACGGCGTCATCAAAGGCGTTGCATTGGGCAAATAGGTAAGTCGTTTTGATCTGCACAAATTGACTCGGCCGCTGGCTACAATTTGGGCTGAAAACGATCTTGCCACACGCATCCGGCCCACGACCATCCGACGCCAAATCCGACGAGCAAATTCTTGTCGTGCCGTCCCAAGGTCCCACTCTCACGCATCTGCTGAATCAAAATCGGAAGAGTTGAAGACACGGTGTTGCCGACGTCTTTCAACAGGATTGGCATCTTATCTTCGTCGATATCCAACGCTTTTCTTAATTGATCAAGCATTTTAAAAGTCGCTTGATGAAAGAGATAGTATTTGATCTGGTCTTTCGAAATGGCGCCTCCTTCGAGAATCGTCCGAACCAGCTCCGGAATCTTGCCAACCGTGAAATTAATCAGGCTTGGACCGTCCATATAGATTTCACTGGGCCATCGCTTGCGGCTGCGTGGTTTAATTTGTTGATCTTTGGTACGAAACCCACCTTCTCCAACGATGAGCGTATCTGCTCCGCTGCCGTCAGTTCCAAACTGAAACCCCCACAGAGTTGGATCGTCAGCCGCATCTATCAAGGTTGCTGAGGCTCCATCACCAAATATCGTCCTCATGCTGCGATCGGTGGGATGAATAAACTTGGAATACGTCTCGGCAGTAATAAACAGAATTCGTTTTACCGCGCCTGACCGAATCAATCCATCAGCAAGAGAGAGTCCGTACACAAAGCCGCTGCAGCCCAGGTTGAAATCGATGGCACCGCACTTGGTACTCAATCCCAAACGATCCTGGATCAGGCAGGCCGTCGTCGGTAAGTAATAATCGGGAGTCTGGGTACAAAAAAGCAGGAAATCAATCGACTGCGGATCAATATCGTTTTCTGCAAACAGCTTTTCTGCCGCGACGACGCCCATGTCAGACGAACATTCGTCTGGTCGCGCAATATGCCGAGACCGGATACCCGTTTTGGACTCAATCAGCGTTAAGTCCCATTTGGGAAACTCAGCCTGTAATTCGTCGTTCGTTTCAATCCGCTCAGGCAGATAGATAGCGATTGGTCCGACAGAAGCGTGCTTCACAACTATTCCGAAGTGCACAAAGATTGATTTGCGGATCTAGCGCGAATGCTGGATTACCATACGCCATTGTATTTGAACTGTTCAAACTAACGACTCAAGGTACCAGAATTCCGTGTTTTCGCGAAGCACTCTGAATTGCCTTTGGCAAGAAAGATCCACAAATCGCGGCAAAATCACTGTCAAACGTGTTTCAATCGTACGACCGAATCCTAATCGCCTTTTCCAAGCGAGCAGATAGTTGGCGTTCCGTCATCAAGTCGATGCTGTCGTTTATGCAGCCATCGGCCGACGTAACCCGTGCTTGTCTGCCAACTTTTCGATTTGCAATCGGTTGAGTACCTCGAACGGTTGGTCAAATCCGTCAGGAGCTTGCAGAAAAACTATCGAATGGGCATGGATCATTCGCGGGACGTAAAACCAGCTGCGCTCGAGTGAGACGGGATCGTACCCGGCCGAGATGACAATCAGATCCGTGCGAAGATGTGAATTTGCAATTCGGGGAATTGTCTGATTCGGCTCGCCAGGCACAAGTTGAGTCTTGGCCTTCAACCGATTGAGTTCTTTATGGGCCGTTATCAGAGGCAGTTGGACCTGACTTGCCTTTCTACCTTCGAATAGATCGATCCCTGTGTAACGAACGGGGCTACCTTCGGCAAATCGCTGGGCGACTTTGATCATGTTTAGGGCTCGTTCTCCCGTGCCCAATCCGACTTCCAGGATAGATCGAATGCGATGTTTCTTGATCGCCCTGTAAATTACCCGATCACAAACTGGCCTGGAAAGTCTAGACAGTTGAAAAAACCTGGGTAAGGACATTGGTTTCATAGCCAGACGACTCAATTAAAACGATGTTAAACGAAGCGTGCCGAAGATTCGGACAAATTCATATTTTCGATATCGACGCAATAATCGCGCCCGGATGATAGAATCCCTATCCTAGCGTCACTCATCTCACTTCCCTAAGAACTTAGCTGTTCGACATATCCTTTCTAATCGCTAAAATTGGAAAGTAAATCAAGGCGAGCTTTCGTCCAAAATAATTCTGAACCCACCTGCTATCGCGCAACGTATAGTTCCCGGTGGCTGATGCCGAGCCAGGATTTCTCGGTATTCCCCTAAAAACCCGACCGCCAAACACGATGATTTGGCGATCCAGCTTTGCTGGAGACCCTCAGCCCCATTCGCTCTCTGCGCGCCAAAAGGGATCTCGGCGCAAAATCAACCAAGATGGTTCGGTTCGACGTTTTGCGTAAGCGCCTCGCCGGAACTACTTTTGCGCGCAAGAGATGAACATGTCCGAATATGACCGCCAACAACGAAGACGGCGCTTTGAACAATTTGAACAACGACTGGTTATGTCGGCCAACGCACTGACCCATGTAGCGCCAGACATCCAACCCATGACGCTGGACATCGAACAACAAGTTCAAATTGCGACGGTACTGGAAGATGCCCACAGCCAGACTGGTGTTGATACCGTACACGCCGAGTACGGCTTTGACGGATCCGGTCAAACCGTCGCAATCATCGACTCGGGCATCGCCTGGAACCACTATGCACTGGGTAGTGGCTACGGCGAACATGCCCGGGTCGTTGGCGGCTACGATTTCGCGGAAAACGACTCCAACCCGTATGACGATGGCCCCGCCGGATTTCACGGCACGCACGTTGCCGGGATTGTTGGAAGTTCTGATGAAGCCAACAAAGGAGTCGCTTCAGGCGTCGATCTGGTCGGATTAAGAGTTTTTAATGACGCCGGACAAGGCGAGATAGAATGGGTCGAACAAGCCCTTCAATGGGTTCACGATCACAAGGACAGTTTTGAAAATCCGATCACGACAGTCAATCTCTCGCTTGGAATGGACTGGAATTCGGACACGGTTCCAAACTGGGCAACTCTTGAAGACGAGTTCTCACAGCTTGCTACCGATGGTCTATTTGTCAGTGTCGCCGCCGGCAATTCATTTCAAGACCACAATTCAGCCGGACTCAGTTATCCGGCCGTCAGCCCTTTTGTCGTGCCCGTCGCCAGCCACGACTCGGATGGCAACCTAAGCGATTTCAGCCAGCGAAACTCACGTGTATTAGCCGCCCCCGGAGAGAGTATTCGCAGCACCGTGCCCGGTCATTTGTTCGGAGGCAACCAGAACGATCGCTTTCTCGGTTCAACCGGAACCAGCATGGCCGCTCCCTATGTTGCCGGTGCGAGTTCACTGTTGCGACAAGCCAACGAATTTATTGGAATTGAGAACATCGACCAGGACCTCCTGTACTACCAATTTAAGCAAACAGCCGACCAGATTTATGATCAGGCGACCAGTGGTTACTACTATCGTATTAACGTCGCGGCGGCGATCGATGCGGTTGTGGGCGACGCTCACGCCGCCCGATTTTCCAATGCGACTAACACGGGCGCCCTCGTTGACGGTTCCGAGATAACGGGCACGATTGGCAAACTGTCCGACATCGACGCGTTTGCATTCACCGCCCAACGAAATGGAACCGTCACACTCACTTTTGAAACGACGCACGACCTCGACGCGTTTGTCAGCGTTCAAAACCAAAACGTATCGTTTGAAAATAATCAAGTCACGTTCAGTGTAACTGATGGTCGAGAGTATAAATTCAAAGTCGGTTCGGAAACCGGAATTGGGCATTACAAAATCCAGGTCGACTTTAGCGAGGCGGCTCAAGTCGACGCCGTCGACCTTGGCTCGCACGCTGCAAAACATTTCCGCAATCTGCATGTCAATGGTCAACAATGGTACCAACTGACGGCGGCCAACAATGGCTTTTTAACACTTGCGACCGTGGCCGACCGGCCCGGGACAAATTTTGAAGTCCGAGTCTTTGATGCCCAGATGAAAGAAGTTGACTCAGGCTCGTCCGTAAATGGACGACTTCGATTAGATCTGATAACTCAACAGGGTGAGAACTACTATGTCAAAGTCCTCTCCGAGAATGCCAAGATTGATTTCGAAGTAACCAACCTCGTTTCGATTCGTAGCGGCAGCCTCGTCGTAAACGGTACCGCCGGTGACGATACACTTGCGGTTACGAGCGGAAACGATCTGCATATCGAGGTCAACGGAACCGGGTACCGATTCAATTCGGCAAACTTCGACTCCGTCTCGTTCGCAGGCAAGTCTGGAACCGATACATTCGTTGCCCATCTTGGCGTTGGCAATGATAATGTTGTGTTAACTCCCCATGTCGCTCAGGCTCAAACGGCTGGTCTGGAAATCGTTGCGTCGGGATTTGAAAACATCAATATCGACGGCGGTGACGGCCAAAACCGAGTTGTAATGCTTGACTCCTCAGGGAACGATGACTTCCGAAACCACGGTGAACAAGTGACACTCACCGGGAATGGATTCAGCAATACGGCAACGGGCTTTGCAAGGGTAATCGTCAAGTCAACGGGGGGTTACGACATCGCGCGTTTGAACGGTGGCATCGGCAATGACCGAATTGTCTCGGAAGCTCAACACGATGTATTGCGAATGGGTGGCTTGCAAATCGTCGCCCAGAATTTCGACCGAACCTTCGCGGCGGGCGGTGGAGGCGTGGATACCGCGACGATATATGGGTCAAATGGCTCCGACCACGTTGTATTGAATCAGAATTTCGCGGCCATTCTAAGCGACCATCACAATTTTACCGCCAACAGCATCGAGCGAATCAACGTGCATGCCGACTCGAACAGTGATACGTTGAAGATTCTCGATTCCTATGGTGACGACCACCTGTATCAAAACGGTGCTGAAACGGTGATGAAGGGTCACGGTTATTTCCAATTCGCGCGCGGTTTTCAACACATTTATGTTGATGCTCGGGGCGGAAACGATACGGCCCTGCTTTACGACACAAACAGAAACGACACGTTCGTGGCTGATGGCAGTGTGGCACGGCTCTCAAGTCACGCCAGTAGTGTTACGGTGGCCGGTTTTGACCGCGTCAACGTCCACGCGACTCGCGGCGGATACGACCTGGCCAATTTGTATGGAACTCACGGACAGGATATCGTCTTTGCCAATGTCGAAAGCACAACTCTGACCGATTCTAACGGCGTCATTTCCAGGGCCGTCGGTTTTGAGTCGGTAACTGTCAACTCTCGTGGCGGAGAAGATCTCGCACTGACAAAAGGGAGTGCCGCCGTTGAAACGTTGCGAGCGGGTAACGATTACATTGAGTTCAATACCGTTCTTCAGGAATTGCAAATACGAAACGTCGAACGGATCCGCTTCGAAGGCCACGGCGGCGTTGACGCGATTATTTTTAGTGACTTCGACGAATTGGATCTATTAACAGGCTTGGGCGACAAAGCCATCGCCTATCTAAATGACCACAGAATTGTCGCCGAAGATTTTGCCTATTTAGAGTCAGAAACCGCTGCTGGCGCATCGTCGAACTACGATTTCGATGCGGTCGATTATCTCTTTATGCTCCGCGGAAATTGGCAAGAGCATTAAGAATCTGTCTTGTGTTGAGAATTAAGTCATCCTTGAAAGAGCCTGAGTCCGTCCGGCGGACCTCGTGTTACAGCGCCAGGTTAAAACCACGGATAGCACCGATGAATACGAATTTTCTTTGCCAATGTTGTTCGTCTGCAAAATTGATTGTTGGTGGCCATCACCGCTACATTGGGTAGCACTCTACATCAGTGAAATCAGTGTAATCCGTGGTTGAGCAACTCGATGACTTCGCCGGACGAGCACACTTCTGACGGTATTGTCCTCAAGCGAAATTGGGGTGTCGATTTGATATCGTGTGTGGTCGCGTATTCCTGCGAATTAGCGATATACTCTGTGCATTGCCTTTTTTAACGGATGTTTTGATGCTCACTCCCAATTCTGTTGCCACCGCCTTGGTTCTTGCCCTCTGCTCATGCGGTGTGCAGTTTTCACTCGCACAGGAGACCTTGGTTGGCTCGTGGAATGCGTCGCTTGATTGCCCAGGCGGCCCGCTCCGATTTGGGATCGAAATCAAGGGTGCCGCTGACGCACTCGCAGGCTTTTTCGTGAACGGACCCGAACGAATTAAAATACCTTCAATCACGTACGACGGCGCGTCCGGTTCGATTGACATTCCACACTACGACTCTCGAATCTCATTTTCGATGGAAAAGGATGCCTCCACAATTTCCGGCGAATGGACAAAGCGAAGAGGCGTTGAGAAATGGACCAAGATGCCTTTTACAGCAACAAAATCTGTGACGGCCGTCAGCGCCCAAACGACTGAACAAGTCAGTTTTTTTGTCGGTCGATGGGCCACCAAATTCAAATCGGACGCCGACCCATCGGTGGCAGATTTTCGAGTGAATGATGCATCGCCGAGAATTGTTGGTACTTTTTTGACGACGACAGGCGATTATCGTTTTCTCGATGGTCGATTTGAGAACGGTGTGTTGGTGTTATCTTGCTTTGACGGTGCTCACGCGTTTCTGTTTCATGTTCGCAAAACGGGCCAGGACTCGATCAAAGGTGATTTTTGGTCGTCCGATACGTGGCACGACAGTTTTGAGGGAAAACGTGATGACTCGGCTAGCCTGCCCGATGCTTTTAAAGAAACGAGTCTTGCCGATGAGAGCTTGCTCGGTCGTCTGAGCTTTCCCGATCTCGATGGCAAGCCCACTCGGCTGGACGATCCCAAATTCGCTGGTAAAGCCCGGATCATTTACGTCTTTGGAAGCTGGTGTCCCAATTGTCATGACGCCGCCGACTACTTTTCTGAGCTTAACAGCAAGTATCAGGATCAGGGATTATCGATTCTCGGTTTGGCGTTTGAACACACGGGTAATTTCGAGCGCGATGCTGAACAGATTCGACGCTATCTGGAACGCCACAATTCAAACTATCCGGTCTTGCTTGCCGGACTATCTGACAAGGAAGAAGCATCGAAGGCATTTCCGGTTCTTGATCGAGTCCGCTCGTATCCGACCACCATTTTTCTCGACAGCACCAACAAAGTCCGCTCCATTCACACGGGATTTACGGGCCCGGCGACTGGCAACGACTTTGTCGAGTTGAAACAAAAATTCGAATCGCTCATTGAAACCATGATCGCTGAGTCGAAGTGACATGTAGTTCGATCGAGCACATCAGTCATTCTCAGGGCGCCTTGGTGGACAGCGCCCTTTCTATGAGCGGCCAGGCGCTATTCGCCGGTTTTTCTGCATCGAACCGGCGGTTAGCGCCTGGCCGCTCACAGCTGCGTGAAACATCGTGTTTTTCCGTGCGAGAGACCGAATATGGCGCAGTCCACCAAGGCTCACAGGATGAAGTGACGTTCTTCGATTTCTAATTGAGAAGTATTGGGTTAGACAATTCGTCGCAAAATGGCACCGATGCCTGCCCCTGTTAAGAGTGCTTGCACTCTTTGAATCAACCGTGATTCGTTCCCTCCTTTCAAGTAAAGTACGCCGCATTTTGTTTTGGAAGTTCTTTGCGGCGATTGTGGATTGTAATAACTCGCAGATCAACAAACTCGTGCTGGTTGTTCATGGGGTCGGAGATCCGGAACCTGGTGAGACACTCACCAGATTTGCGCGCTCGATTGCCGACGAAGCAAAACCGCTGGAAGATCATCAAGAAGTTGTTTGGCTTGCTGAAAAGTCGCCCGATTCAGATTACATCCAGACGTTTGCAGCCCATCATCGTCGAGTTCAGTTCAAAGATGAACTCCTGCAAATGGTTGAAGTCTTTTGGGGCGACCAGTCGCGCGTCCGGAAAGGATTTATCGGTGCGGTCCTGGGCATGTTTCAAATTCTGTTTGGACTGCGCTATGTTGCTTACGTGGCGGCCGATCAAATTGGCAATCCCTGCGGTTGGCTGAAACAACTTGGTTTGATCAGCTCGCGAATCCTGCACGGCCCAGTTCTGGCGGTGACATTTTTCCTTGCCATTTTGACGGTCGCGGTGTTGGGCACGGAACTGATGTGGCACGGATCTTACAAAGGCGTGCTGTGGACGCAAATCGTCCTGGGAGGTTGCTGCTGTGTCGGCTTGTTGACATCAGCTATCGGCTGGCAACTTACCAGCAGTCGCGTGATTGAGCGATTTTGGTTTTGGGTTAGCGTTACCTGCCTGTTCGTCGCTGGCGTGATGCTGGCCAAGTCGTTGTTGATTGATGCCCGGTATCCAGAAATGGCGTTCACTGAATCGATCAGGCCCGGCCTGATTTGGTACTGTCGAATTTTAGTTGTGTTGTTGGGGTTACTGTGGTTCGTCGAAATCCTCGTACTGCTGGCGACAGCTTATTCATGGCTGTTGAGCGTATTACAACCCAAAACTTATACTCCAGCGTTACACGTCGGCTTTTTGTTGCCCGCTTTGGCCGTTGGAATCTGGGGGCAAACTTTGCCAATGATTTGGTTATCGACCAAAAAAGGGATTAACTCTTTTGCTGAACTACCTGAGTTCTCGTCCGTATTCGATGAAGCGATCCCCTTGTTGGGCGTGCAGCTTCTAATGATGATCTCGATTGCGATCACGGCGGCTATTGTCGTAATTCGATATTTCATCTGGCGATCGAAAATCTCGATGGCGAACTATTCAAGTCGCAATCCGGGTCCGCGGCTGATCATCCACAACAGTCTTCAATACGTGCTCGCCGCCAGCACGGCGGTTGGCGTTATCCTGGTACTCACCCTTGGATTTATCCAGCTGGGTGGTTCCAACTATCAAGATTATTTCTTCGGTCGATTGTTGGCAGAGTCGAACAAATACGCAGTCATCGTGTTGGTCCCGCTAGGCGGAACAATGGCGTTGTTGCTGCCGCATTTGCGGCCTGCGTTCGATATTATTTTGGACATTGTCAACCACTTCTACTTCCGACCCACCAACATCCAGGACGCGCTGGACGATGACGATGAATTTGACATCAACGAAACGACTTTCGAATCGGGTCGTTTGTTCTTTTCGCGGCGCGACGCCATCCAAAGCCGCTTGAAGAGGATTCTGACTCACTTTCGCGATGAGCTGACGCATCGACCAGGACTCGTAATTGTGAGTCATAGTCAAGGTACGATGGTCGCGATTGAAGCTCTCAACGACAAGGAATTGGGCTGGTTACGCAATACGTTTAGCTCGATCACGCTGGTGACGATGGGCACGCCTTTGAATCATGTTTATCAACACTACTTCAATCACGTCTACCCACGTCTTAATCAGCCTTTTTGGTCACAGTTACGAAAACAGACTGATCGCTGGATCAACATCTACCGGATCGACGACTATGTTGGCCGTGAGATCGACTTTCCCAAGGAATTCGAAGTAGCCGTCGATGAACGCGGTAGCCTTCAGCAAGTGGCCATGTACTCCAATCATCCGGTTGGTCCACGCGGGCATCAGAGCTATTGGTCCGATCGAGAAGTGATCGGTATTCTTCAGCACGAGTTGTTTGATTGCAAAGACGCGAACGCATCACATTTCACGAACAAAGCGGCTTGAGCCTGGCATGAAACGGCGATTCGACGATGTCTTTGCGTTACACGCCAGTTGACGAAGCGAAACACTAAAACGCATCGGTAGATCGGACGGAAGCGCGCAGGGTAAGTGCCCTAGTCACAGGCGTAACTGCCTCTTGAGGCCTATTCATAAACCTCGGGTCTCGGGTTGCAACGTTTTTCGAGATTTTGTTTTCCGCGATGAGTTTTTAGATAACCACTGGATCGAAAACGTCAGATTTTGCAATAAATACAGCGAATTGCAGAAAAGGAACGTTTCCTGAACAAACAAAATTAGGCATTCGTCAAATTCTGGCTTGACGTAAATGAGTCGGTTATCATAGCGACCATGACTGACGTGACACGAATTTTGAACCGAATCGAACAAGGCGATCCGTCCGCTTCCGATAAACTGCTCCCTCTTGTTTATGAGGAGCTGCGTGTGCTGGCCCGCCAGCGCCTGGCCAACGAAAAGCCCGGCCAGACTTTGCAGGCCACCGACCTGGTGCATGAGGCGTACTTAAGACTCGTCGGCAAGGATAACGATCAGAGTTGGGACAATCGTGGCCACTTCTTTGCGGCAGCCGCCGAGGCCATGAGGCGGATCGTTGTTGAGTCAGCACGGCGGAAGAAAACGCAGAAAGCCGGTGGCGATAAACGGCGAATTTCGCTGTCCAGCATTGAGCTAATCGTAGATGGCGATCAACACGACCTTGTTGACTTGGATGACGCACTCAACCTGCTCGAGGCCGACCATCCAAGAAAAGCAGCCCTGGTGAAAATGCGATTTTTTGCAGGTTTTACGAATCGGGAGGCTGCCGAAGCACTTGGAGTTTCGGTCGCAACTGTAGAAAACGACTGGGCTTATGCACGCAGTTTTCTTCGACTGCAAATGCAGAGCGCCGGCCTTTAACAGCCGTAGGTTTTGAAAATTCGCCAATTTTCTATTAGGGCGGATCGCTTTGAATATCGCATTGGCAAGTGAGGGGATTGTTCTCCACGGAATGATAATATGACTGTCAAAAACATTTCAGAAGACGACATTTTCAATATCGCCAGGCGAATCGATTGTGCGGACCTTCGAAACGTTTTCCTTCGTCAGGTTTGCGGCACGGACACAGGATTGGCAAAACGAGTCGCTGCGCTGATCGGTGCCGATATTGACGATGAATTTCTCGAAAACTGTCCGGTTGCTGTTGTTTCGGATACAAAAGATCTGGATTCCGGCGCAGATACAAACACGAAGTCTGAGGGTTTCCGCGGTGAATCAATCGGCCCCTACATACTGCGGGAAAAGATCGGCGAGGGTGGGTTTGGCGTGGTTTATGTTGCCGAGCAAAAAGAGCCGGTTGCACGCAAAGTGGCGTTGAAAGTTATCAAGCCGGGCATGGACAGCAAGGACATCATCGCCCGTTTCGAAGCCGAACGGCAGGCGCTGGCCATGATGGATCACCCCAATGTGGCCAAGGTTTTCGATGCAGGCGCAACGGAATCTGGACGCCCGTACTTTGTCATGGAATTGGTTCACGGCATCGCGATTACCGAGTATTGCGATTCCCAAAAGCTCACCAATCGCCAACGGCTCGAATTGTTCATTGATGTCTGTCAAGCCGTGCAGCATGCGCACCAGAAAGGGATCATTCATCGCGATATTAAGCCCTCCAACGTGATGGTCACGATGGCCGACGACAAGCCCATCGTCAAAGTCATTGACTTCGGTGTCGCCAAGGCTCTGCATCACGACTTGACCGACAAGTCAATCTATACAGCTTACGGCCAGTTGGTAGGGACGCCGATGTACATGAGTCCCGAGCAGGCTCAGCTCAGTTGTCTGGATGTCGACACCCGCAGCGACATTTATTCACTTGGAGTTTTGCTGTACGTGTTGCTCACCGGCACCACACCGTTTGACAAGGAGACGTTCAAAAAAGTCGGATTTGACGAAATGCGTCGCATGATTCGCGAAGTGGAACCACGGCGTCCCAGTGAGCAGGTCAGCACGTTCAAGGCCGAGCAAATTTCAACCATATCCGATTCACGCAAAATCGATCAACGATCACTTAGTAGGGCCCTTCGCGGCGATCTCGACTGGATTGTGATGAAGGCATTGGAAAAGGATCGGACACGTCGCTACGAAACGGCAACCTCGCTGGTAGAGGATGTTCAGCGATTTTTGGACGAGGAGCCGGTCGCCGCCTGTCCACCATCAACTGTGTACCGATTCCGAAAATTTGCGCGTCGAAACAAAGCAGCGATGGTGATCAGTTCACTTTTAGGATTAGGTGTGTTTCTCGGTGTAGCAGTACTCTCGGTGAGTAATCACATGATTGCCCAGCGTGAGGCTGACAAACAGGTCGCTCTGCAACAGGCGAGTTACAATCTGCAGCTCGCTCGACAACACCAAAAGAAAGCGGAGGAGAATTTTCTCGATGCGCGAATGGTTATCGACTTCGTGAAAAACGATATCTTCGGCGTGTCAAGCATTCAAGAAGAATCGCGGTTTGACGAATATGCAACGCTTGCTGAACTACTGGACCGGGCCGGGCAGAATCTCGATGATCGCACCGGTCTCGAGCCCCGCATTAAAGCCGAATTGTGTTTGATCATTGGATTAAACTTTCAAGCGCTGGATGACCTCAGCCGCGCGATTGGTTTCCTGCGTAAATCGGTAGAACTCTATCGGATGGTTCATGGCAACCTCCAAGAGGAAATTCGCGCCGAAAATGCTCTGGCCAACGGGCTTAGTCTTGCCCATCAAGATGACGAAGCCCTATTGTTGCAAAAACAAAGTCTGGAGATTTGCAGAAGGGAACTGGGTGAGGATCATCCGCTTACGCTCGAAAGCATGCAGAATCTGGCTGTTATCCACCGCAGGCTGTTCCAGCTTGCAGAGGCAATCCCATTGTTGGAAAAGGTCCTGGAAATCAGGAAGACCAAGCTCGGCGAAGATCATATTGATACGCTGAAAACCATGAGCAATTTGGCCTGGGCCTATGTGCGCGCCGGACAGGTTGACACGGCGCGCGATGTGTTGGAAAGGACCATAGCAAGACAAACTGCCGTTCTGGGAGTTGAACATCGCGATACGCTCGACAGCATGAACAAACTTTCCTGGTTGTATGTCGACATGAGGGATTACGACAAAGTCGTAGCGTTACGCGAACAAATATTGGAAGTTCGTAAAGCCAAACTGGGAAATGACCATCGCGAAACGCTCAAGAGTATGGAAAGTCTGGCTAACGGTTACGTACACGCCGGGCTGTTGGAATCGGCAATAAACCTATTGCAGCAGACGTTGGAATTGCAGACAGAAAAATTGGGCGATGAACATCCGGATACTCTCAATACTCTCAGCGAACTTGCATCCTTAAAAGGGTCGGAAATTCCGCCGGAAGAGTTGCCGATAATGATCCAGCAATGGGAGATCGCGAAATCACGGCTGGGCGAGGATCATCCAGAAACCCTGGAAAAGATGATTAGTTTAGCCGATCATTTTTTGGCACACGAACAGTTCGAAAAAGGGCTTGCGATGTATCAACAAATTCTGCACGTCACGAAGTCCAGAGAGGGCAAAGATCACTGGATGACTCTTGATGCCATGCACAAATTGTCTTGGGCGTACAGAATTGCCGGCCAGTTCGACAAATCAATCCCGCTGATCGAGCAAATTGTCGAATTGAGCAGGCACGACTTCCCTTTAACGCGTTCGGATTATAGTTACATACAAGGCTGGAAACACAAGAGCTTGTGTGAGTTGGGATGGGCATATCATGATGCCGGGCGAATCCACAAAGCCATCCTCGTTTTTGAACAGGTCCTGGAAATGAGGACAACCCTCCTCGGCGAGGACCACCCCGATACGCTTGATTGTATGAGAATGCTGGGCACAGCATATGCCATCGCCGGCCAGATAGACGAATCACTCAAGCTGCTGGAGCGTACGGTTGCGAAACAAACGATAATATTGGGTGAGTCTCATTCAGAGACTCTCCAGAGTATGGGCCACCTTGGTGAAGCCTATCGAATTGCAAAACAATTTGACAAAGCAATCGAGGTGTTACGACGCGCAATACAATTGCAAACCAGGCGAGTAGGCGAAGATCATCCTGACACGCTATATCTATTGAGGTATCTTGCGGCGGCGTATCGAAGTGCGGGCCGAGCTGACAAAGCCGTTCCAATATTGCAACAAATGGTCGCGAAAACTCAGGCCAGAAGTGGCGAAGACCACTTCAATTCGATTTGTCATGCCAACACGTTGGCCTCAACCTATCTGCAGATTGACAGATTAGCCGAGGCGGAACAAATTCTTCGGAAATCGCATGGCCATAGCCTGCGGACAATGCCCAACCACTGGGTAACGTTCAACACCATGAGCCTGCTTGGCGAAGCGCTGATGCGCCAACACGAGTATGCGAGTGCGGAACCGCTATTGTTGGATGGCTACCACGGACTGGTTAAGCGCAAAAATTTGATCCCGCCTTTTTTCCGTTTGACCGAAAGAGGGGGGACAAGCTGGATCGGCATCGACGTATCAAACAGCAAGACACGCGTGGCGGAAGCGATCGAGCGGCTGATCCAGTTATATGAAGCATGGAACGAAAAACAGCCAGATGCCGGATTTGATTCGAAAGCGGCTCAGTGGCGACAAAAACTCAACGAGGAAAACTCAATTGTGGTCTTGATTGATCCATAGGGAAAAGAACGGGCCGATTCGCCCAGCTGACAACCAAGTCGAATCGACCCTGCGGTAACAACCGAGCGAACAGTTCGCGCGCTCAGTGCAACTCCGTTTTTATTTTAACGCGAACAAAAAGGACGATCGACCATGAAATATTTTGTTGTGCCGATTTTTTTATTGTACTGCGCGTTGTTCGTGCATCGATTGCCAGGTCAGACGGTTCTGGTATCGAACATAGAAAATTTGACGAGAGGCAATCTCATCGCTGATCAGAATATTGATTTCGCGGGTGTATTCAATTCATCAGCGGATGTTACTGTGACTTCAATTGAACTTGATTTAACGACGCTCGACTCATCGAGTGATTACGAGGTTAAACTGTTCGCAGGAACCGCTGTTGAACCTACGGTTGAACTTGAGGTTTTGTCGGGTCCAGCAAGCCCGTCCGGTGTAACTAATTTCATATTCAACGCGCCTGTGCTGTTGGCTGCCAACACAAATTATTGGGTTGTCGTGGGTGCTCAGCAAGGTGCCGGCAAATATTCATGGAATTATACCGACGACCTAGCCCAAAGCGGCACAGGTCTGATTGGACAACAAGTCAATCTTCGGTTTGGGACAAACCCGTGGACGGTAAACAATACCAATATCTTTCCAAAGTTTCGTGTTAACTTCCTTGAGATTGCAAATGTTCTGGTATCAAATGTAGAAAATTTGACACGAGGCAGTCTTGAAAACGATCAAAATTTTGATTGGGCTGGAACTTTCACCTCACCAACGGCCGGAACAGTAACTTCAATTGATCTTGATTTAACGACGGTCGACCCATCGAGCAGTTACGATATCAAATTGTTCGCAGGTACCGCTGTCGAACCTACCGTTGAACTTGGGGTTTTGTCGGGTCCAGCAAACCCGGCCGGTGTAACAAACTTTACACTCAACGCGCCGGTGGAATTGGTCGCCAACACACCTTATTGGGTTGTTGTGGGCGCCCAACCTGGTGCCGGCAGATATTCATGGAAGTATACCGACGACGTAGCTCAAAGCGGCACAGGTCTGATTGGACAACAAGTCAATTTTCGGGTTGGGACCAACCAGTGGGTGGTTAACAATACCAATATCTTTCCAAAGTTTCGTGTTAATTTTTTTGAAAACGTAAACGAGCCACCAGAGGCTAACGCTGGCGACGATCAATCAGTTCGCGTTGGTGATACGGTTGTGCTCGACGGTAATGGATCATTTGACGATAATACGGCGAATTCGAATTTGGTGTTTAATTGGTCTTTGATAGGTCCGCCCGGCAGCAGTACGGTATTGAGCGATCCCGGCGCCAACAACCCGACGTTTTCGGTTGATATCGCAGGCACTTACGAGGCTCAGTTAGTCGTCACCGATGAGGAAGGATTGATGAGCGGTTTTGATAGCGTGATGATCAGTAGCGACAATCTCGCGCCGACATCGATGGTGGAATCGGAATATACGATTGCGATTGTAACCAACACTGTCGTCGTTTCAGGTGCGAACAGTTTTGATCCGGAGATGGATCCTTTGAGTTTTGAATGGGAATTCAGTCCGCCGGACGGTAGCAATTCGTATCTGGATGTTTCGATTGATCCAGTTAATCCACAGTTCCTGGCAGATATTGAAGGAACGTACACGGTAAATCTAACGGTCCATGATCCAATCGGACCGGGAAATACGGCTACGATTGAGATCGTGGCAAGCAATGCGGAACAGTTCGCAGAAGTTGTGATCATGGATACGTCGGATGAGATCAAAGAATTATCTGCTGAGGCGGTGACGTCCGACGGTAACAAAACCGCAATGACAAAACAGCTGGCTAAGGCGGTTAGATGTTGTCAAAAACAGGAAGCCGCTCAGGCGGTCAAAAAGCTCGACGATCAACTCAAACGAGTCGATGGTGTTGCGTTGCGGGGCAGCGTGGATACCGCCGGGCCGAGCCGCGACTGGATCACCGACCCCGTCAAACAACAGAAAGTCTACCGCGATTTGAAAGCAGCCAAGGAGGCAATCGAGTCCGGCCAATAACGCGGTCCGACGATTGTTGATGAAAGTCCCACCCCGATCTCAATGGTCGGGGTTTTTGTTTGCCAGGCTGGATTGCTAAGTCGAAATGAAGAAGCCGGTTACACGATTGGCAGACAAAAGTTGATCGTGGTTTTTCATTGCGCTCAAAACACTGGCTCAGAATGCGGCTAAATTCCTGTGAACTCAACCGTTTTTTGAACAGATTCAGAATTGGACCGTTTTGCGCATCTCCGAGATTCCACAATATGACGACAAATCGGGATCATACTTTAAGCGCGGATACTTTGCTGACGTCGTCGCGATGTTGGGCCACCGCGGGGAAGAACATCTTTTCACGAGGAACCCATAGTTTCCACGACCTTTGTCGCCCAAATTCAATTTCCTGATACGATAAACGCTCTCAGTGACAAAGTTAGATTGAATCGCGTCAAAAAAAAGCAAAGGGAGAATCGCGTTGGCCAATAGTCGCACAGCAGTTAAAGGATTAGGAGAGATTGCCATCCGTGTCAACGATCTCGAAAAGATGCAGGAGTTTTACGAAAAGGTCATCCGACTGGAGGTAATGAAACGTTTCCCGCAAGCGGTGTTTTTTCGCGTCGCCGATGGCGCCGGAGGGCACCCGCAAGCATTCGCCCTTTTCGACCGCTCGGAAAAGCCGAATGGCGCTGCGATTCACCAGACTACACCACAGGAAGTTAGCCAGAAACTTTCCACGCTGGATCACGTTGCATTCGAGATCGACTTGGCAGAATATGAGAGCGAGAAAGCCCGTCTTGAACGGCAGGGCCTGTCCGTTGAAACAACGGTGTTTGCTTGGGCAGGGTGGCGTTCTCTATTCCTGAGTGATCCCGAGGGCAACACTGTGGAACTCGTTTGTTTTGATCCGAGCGCCTACAAACCTTGAACGAACTCGCATCTACTCATTCGTTTTGTGACGTGCGGCAACTAACCACCGATTCCTCGAATAGCGAACTGGCTCACTAGACTAAAATCGCCGTCTTTAACAGGACTGAGCAAGCCTATATGACTCGGCCCAATGCGACTAATGTAATAAAAAATCGAGCCAGAAGTTATCGGAGGCCTGCATGAACCAATTCAGGCTTGGCTGTTTTGTACCCTGGGCTGGAGTTTCGTCAGTGGGCGATTACCTACCACTTCTAGTAAACCAGAAAAATTGGTACTGCAGACGCACGTTAGGTGAATTCGCCACAGGTGGTGAATCTAGCGACGGCTGACTCCCTATCTGTCGCGAAGGTGAATCCACTCTAGGAGCATCTAACGAGGGCTGACTCCGCCAACGACCGATCGCGTGCTCGGGTGCCGCGAAAACACCTTGAAAGTCTTGAACATAGCGTAACTCTACTCGACTTACGTCTCCCTGCGTTCGCACTTCGACAGCCGCAACCACAAGGATGCCTCCCGTGGCGTGATCGATTAATCGCCACCGGATGTTTGGCGTAATATCCGCCAATTCTGATTGAATGGATGCGGAAACAGTTCCACTGTTCCAAAGTCTGTCAATGTCCGCCACTGCATCGATGGGACGGTCACCACCTAAACTCAAATTCGGAGCATCGATGCGCGTATGAATCTCACGGTATTGCACGTTAGGAAGCGGCCGGCCCTGCACGCCGATTTCCCGCAGGCGAATGACGCGACTCGGTAGCCGACTGGAAAAAACGTCCACGCGTCGGTCCGATGCCATTTGCTGTTGCGAGGGCAACGGCCATTGCGATTCCTCGGCTCCCCGGCTTGTGGCTGAGGACGAGTAGTAAGTTGAGGTCCCTAACATTTGGTCAAGGATCTCACAAACCGCTCTTGCCCGTCGAGAAGCCAAGTTGTGGTTGTAACCTAAATCACCACGATGGTCGGTGTGTGCGACACAGCGGAAATGAATTCGGCGGCAGCCCATGAGCAACATTGAGTAGTGATGCAGCTTTCGCAACTCTGCTCTATCTTGCGCATCCAAAGCGGCGGAATCGAATGGAAAATAGACCTGCGCAATGAGCCCGGGAGTGTCCGGATTGCCCTTTGGTTCTGCCCATGATGTGGCTTGCCCTTCGGCATCGGCGTCAACTCGCCGCCCCGCTTGTCGTCCCCCTGCGCGGCCTGACGAGCCATACGCGAGGACTTCGCCTGGGTATATCCGGTTAGGATTTCCAGAACGATAACCCGAAAGCTCTCGGTAACTTCGAAGACCAAGCTTTCGGGCAATTCTTGATAGTGTGTCGCCTCGTTGTACTACATACGTTGGCATGATTTCTCCTTAGGTTCATCAGAACTGTCCGAGTCAGAAAAAAATCTCGTATCACTGCCATCCGGCCGAGCGATACTAAGTGAGCGGCGAAAGAGAGCGTTACTCACGCAAATATTCAAAATTTTTCTTGCTTTCTCCCTCGTGACGAACAACACGACGGATCCTAGGAAATCTAATTGGAGCGTCCTGTGGCAGTTTCAACTTTTAAAGAACAAGAAAAAGTTGTTTCACATTGTTTTTACACGGTAAAATGGTCAGCCCGGTTCGGCAATGAAAACAAAGAAATTACTGGGCAGCTAATTCACGCCCTCTTTTGTCGTTCCGCAGTGAACAAGTAGACACTTGCTGCTTCGATTGGAATTGCATTGAATGAATATGACGTCAGCCTGGAACGACTTCTAAGCCAGGCATGTAATGGCGACGAAGAAGCGTTAGTCATTTTGTTGGAGCGAACCGCTCCATCGGTTCGTCGTTCAATCAGGGGCAAGATTAGTGTCCGCTGGCAATCAGCGCTCAGCGAAGATGATGTAATGCAACAAACTTTTGCGGATGCGTTCCTGTCAATCAAACGATTCGAGGGAAACACTGAGGACTTTGGACGTTGGCTGCGAACGTTAGCGGCGAATAATTTGCGTGACGCGGTTCGTCACCTTTCCGTGGCCAAGCGGGGTGGTGAACATCGACAAGTCTTGGCTTCACCCCATGATTCAGTTCTTAATTTGTGGGATAATCTGGCCGATTCGATATCGACTCCCAGTGTTCGTGCCAGACGAAATGAAGCTAATGAATTGTTGAATCAGGCAGTTGACAAGTTGCCCGAGGCGTACCGTCGCGTTGTTATTGAATACGATCTTGATCAACATACCGCGCAGGAGGTTGCCGACGCCAATTGCTGCAGCGTCGGCGCTATGTATATGCGGCGCGCGCGCGCTCATTATCTATTGGCGGAATTGATTGGGGTACAATCCCTAATGATCTAGCGTAGACGATTCAATTAATGGGTTACGGTTTCGTTCGCCTTGGCGAAAAAAAGAAAACCCCTGGAAATAACTGGCAGTGAATAACCAGAATCGCGAATCCAAACTTGATGCGACACGGGACGAACGTGAGTTGATCGAAGCTGCTCGCCAGCAAATCCTCCATTCCGAATCTGGCGATACGCCGAAGAAACCCTGGCGAAATGATTCGACCCTCAATTCACCTGTTCTCGTTTACGCTGCAGGAACGCAAATCGGCGTTTACAAGTTGCTGGAAAAATTAGGTGAAGGTGGATTTGGAGTTGTTTATGTGGCGGAACAGAAAGAGCCAATTCGCCGCAAAGTTGCTCTGAAGATCATTAAGCCGGGAATGGATACAAAGGAGGTGATTTCACGCTTTGAAGCCGAGCGCCAAGCATTGACACTAATGGATCATCCTAACATTGCAAAAGTCTTCGATGCGGGTGCAACAGAAACTGGCCATCCATACTTTGTGATGGAATTGGTTCGCGGCATTCCAATCACGGACTTTTGCGACGATCACAAATTAGGTGTACGGCAGCGACTAAAGTTGTTCATCAAAGTTTGTCAAGCGGTTCAGCATGCTCACCAAAAGGGCATAATTCATCGCGACATCAAGCCTCGAAATATTCTGGTCGGGCTGCAAGACAATTCTTCGACTCCCAAGGTCATCGACTTTGGCGTGGCCAAGGCCACCAGCCAACAATTAACCGAACACACGGTCCACACGCTTGGGGCTCAGCTAATCGGGACGCCGTTGTACATGAGCCCCGAACAGGTGGACCAAAGTAGGATAGACATCGACACGCGCACCGATGTTTATTCTCTAGGCGTGCTGCTATACGAGATGTTGACCGGGACAACACCCATCGATCGAAAACGATTGCGCAAAGCCAATGCAGCCGAATTGATCGAAATTATCTGCCACGAGGAAACCATCAAGCCGAGTGCTCGAATCGATGTTTCCAGTGATTTAGCCGGCGTCATTGCTTCCAGTCGCGGCACAGAGCCCCTTAATCTGCGACAGGAACTACGTGGCGATCTTGATTGGATCGTTATGCGGGCCCTGGAAAAGGACCGCACCAGACGCTTCCAAACTGCGACGGATTTTTCGAACGACGTACAACGATTTTTGAATGACGAACCAGTAAGTGCTTCACCTCCTTCTACCGTTTATCGAATACGAAAGTTCGCTCGCCGAAATAAGGTCGCGTTTACTGCCGGGTCGATCGCGTTTTGTTCATTGATAATCGCGACGGCGGTCAGTTCTGTCATGGCGATTCTTGCAATACGAAGTGGGCAGCGGGCTCAAGAATCGCATGTTGCCGAACTTGAGTCTCGAAACAAACTCGACGCCGCTCAAAAACAATCGTTAGCGGCTGAAATAGAAAAGACGCAGATGCTGGAAGCGTCGCGCGAGCAAGTTGATAAAGCGTTCGAAAAATCTTTACAGATCCTCAATGAAGCAATGGTACAAGTAGGCATATCGGGACTAAGCGACATGCCGAGGATGCAGCATTTACGCCGAGAGATACTGGAAAATGCAACGGTCCGATTTGAGGGAATCATCAGTGATATCGACTGGGAGGGCGAACGACACTACGAACTGATGCTTAACTACGCTGGTCTATTGGAAAGTTTGGCGCGAATCCGCCAGTGGGTTGGTGCAGACGAAGACGCGTTAGTCGCATTTGAAAAAGCGGATCAGACGTTAGTCTCGCTCGAAGAAAAATACACGCATCACCGATCTGAGATTCTTATGGGACGAGTGTCACTCAAATACGGCCAAGGGATGACCTTGCGCCAAATCGGGCAGGCCAGCAAAGCAGAAAAGGTGTTGCGTCAATCCATTGGCTTAGCCAGACAAGCGACGGTGGAATTCCCCGTCAAGGCAAATTTGGGTTTATGCCGTGCGCTTAATCAGCTCGGATATTTATTGGCACCAACCAGTCGATGGACAGAGGCTGAACCGTTTTACCGCGAGGCTGTAGACATTGGGTCCAACTTGTCTCAGCAATGCCCAGATGATCTTCAGGTAAGCAAAGAGTCGGCTCGCGCGATGCACAATTTTGCGAATTATCTGCGCCACACCAGACGCCCTGCGGAAAGCGACGCAAATTTTAATCAAGCGTTGACGATGTATCGTAGCCTTTCTCAACGAGACGATGCCGATAGTGACGTTAGGTCCTCTCTAGCAGACTCGGCCTCGGATTACGCCATTCTCTTGGACCAAGAGAACAAACCAGAAAAGGCAATTGGGTTGCGCCAGGAAGCATTGGAAGTCAGTCGGGTAATTGCAGCGGATTACCCATACGTCCCGCGTTTTCAATGGGGACTCGCTATCCGCTTGGGCAACATTGCTTGGGCTGAGGTACAGGGTGGGCAATACGAGTCTGCTCAAGAAAAGTACAAAGAAAGCACTGAAATTTTACGCGACTTAGTGATCCAGTTTCCGGACAATTCGGAATTTCGCGGCACACTTGCAAATAACTTGTCTAACCACGGTCGAAACTACCAAAAACTTGAAGACTATCATACCGCGCAAGATTTCTTTGAAGAATCAGGGAAACATTGGAAAACGCTTTCCGAAAATCATGCCGACAATCCCATGTACCATGTTCGCTTGGGTGAGGCCTTAACCGGGCAAGCTCGCTGCCTGATGTCTCGTCGCAAAGGACTCCAGCGCGGCCTGGAACTTACTGACGAGGCACTCCACCATTTCGACTTGGCCAAAGGGCAAGGCCCAGTTTCCGCCCAAACGGCATGGCGAGACGCAATTGTATTACAACTGAAGTCAGAAATCCTTGGTTTTCATTTGGGTCACGAAGAAGAGGCGATTGAGACGATGGCCAAGGTAGTCCAACATGTTGACCTGGCCATGCTTGATCAAGTGACGGCGTACCGACGTTATTGTTATCTGTTGGTGTGGTCACAGAACGAATCTCTACGAAATCCGAAAAAGGCAATTGAACTGGCCGACCGATTTTTTTCGGAAACACCCGATGCCGCAAGTCATCGCGTATTGGGTATCGCATATTTCCGAAACGGCGACTTCGAAAAATCACTGAATTCAATGACAACCAGCCGCGAACTTGAACGCGAGCCGAATGGGAATGGGGTAGATATTATCTACACACGCCTGTTCATGGCTATGACTTTGCAGAAACTGGCTAGGAATGAAGAAGCGCGCAACACGTACAATGAGGCTTTGGAATTGCTGAATGACTTCGATTTTGATTCACTACCCCAGCATTCCGCTCATCAACTCAAAGCGCTGGCTGACGAAACTGCCAATCTGTTATCTAAAGACAATTGAATTGTTCGTGGCAGACCGGTGCGTGCAACACATACTTTTACCGGACCCTTTGGTGTAATCGACGGTTATATCTTGGACGTTCAGTATCATAACGTCGCTTTGTGTGATAGCGGATCGTGTTGCGCCCGCGATAATGGAAACAAATGGTATATCGTCGAGGGCCAACTGGACGACGAAGCTAGGACATCCATAACCGCTGGCTCGGCCCCGTTTTCCGGCAGTTATTATCCTGAGGGAAACCTGGGTTCCTTTGATGGAAAGACCACCGATGGCGACTGGACGTTGGAAGTCACCGACAACAAACGGAACAGAACCGGCACAAGTCGTAACTGGTCCATCATGTTTGAAACTAACTAACGGAGGCCAGCATTTAGTTTGGACATGATAACAAGACACCTCGATCAATTCGATTTGAATTGGTCGGGGGTTTTTTCGCGCCACAGCGGAATTCCCATCTACTCGTACCTTTTCTGCAGCGTTCGTATCGACCGTTTCTCAGATAGCCAATCCTTCGCAACAACGAAATCACCACCATTAAGGTCCCAAGTAAGCCCGCTTTGATTTGGCCGGTTTTGTTGCCCTATATATAAAATAAGGAACGTTTTTTTGCGACGCGATTCTTCTTTAGCTTTTTGCATAGTCGCTTTGCGCGTGTCGTCCAGTTACAGTTGTTTTCATGACCGAAGTTACGCGCATTTTGGGGCGAATGGAAGACGGCGATCAAACGGCTGAAAGCCATTTTTTTCGAAAACACTTTTCTATTCGTAGCAGGACCTATGTTCAAGAAACTTGTTAATCGTAAGGAAACCCCCGTTCGAAAGCCATCGCGACTCAAGAGCGTGCTAGGCCGGGCACTCCTGGTCGTCAGTGGGCTTTTCGTCGGCTTTCTGCTAGCCGAGATTTTAGCTGCGTGTCTGATGATGTTCAGCGGTGATCGTTCAACGCGAGCCGAACTCATGCAAACCCGGAGATCACAATTAGTCACGGTACGAGAGGAGGTGGGCGAGAACGACGCAGAGGCGACTCCGGGCTTTGTGGGTCGCTATGTTTTGCATCCATTATTCGGTTATACGCTCAATCCGAAGCATGTAGGGATTAACAATTTCGGCTTCAGAACGACTTACGATTTCACGTTGGTAGACAACCGATACGTCCTTAAAGACCAGGACCATCGCGACACGATAGTGGTCGGTGTTTTTGGTGGGTCTTTTGCGGAGCAAACGGCAAGCCAGCGAGATACATTTGAAAAAAAACTTGCAGAAGTGTTTCCCGGCAAGACGCCGATTGTCGTGAATATGGCTTTTGGTGGTCACGCGTTCCCGCAGTCGGCGTTTATCTATATGTACTTTCGCGACCTCTTTGACGTTGTTGTGTTTTTGGACGGACTAAACGAGTTGTGGAACTACTCGGAAAATAACCGGTGGGGCGTACCGCCGGAATACGCCAAGGAAAGGACCTATCGAGGCAAGCTGTCCCGAGAAGAACTCTCGCCTGAAATGTTGGACCTGACTTCCCAGCTGATCGCAGCCGAGAAAAAGCTGAACCAAATCACGACACTCTCCCTGCGCCCACTGATCCGAAACTCAGTCCTGGTTCACTCGGTGTGGCATTGGCGTCACGGCGAACTTGAGCACCAAATTGGCGAGCTGACTGTGGCGCTTACCAAGGTGTACGATTTGGACGAGCATTTTTTTGCAGTCACGGATGACGAGATCTTGCAGTTCGCCGCCCAGCAGTGGGGTAGGTATCATGAATTAGTTGATCGGACCGCAAAGGCCGAGAGGGTTTTGGCGATTCACGTGCTTCAACCCAATCCGTATGTGCCCGGTTCAAAGCGACTCACTGGGCGAGAACAACACAGAATGACTCGCTCGTTTCGGATTGAATCATTTGTGGTAGATGGTTATCCGAAACTGCAACAGGAACTCAGCAAGTTACATTCACAGGGTTGTATCACCGAAGATTTGACACAGATTTATAAAGACGTTCGAGGACAAATTTGGGTCGATGCAGCACACGCAAACGCACGCGGTTACGACTTGGTAATCGAGCGAATTGTCGGCCAGATCAAGGCTGCCAAAGAAGAGAAGTCTTGGGTCGGAATTCCTTCGAAATAAGTGCAGAGGGATATTGCAGATCGAACGGAGTTAAGACGTACCTGGGTTCCGCGTTGAAAGTGGCCGAATCTGGAAACCCTCACCCGTCCGCCTTACAGCACAAGATATTGGGTAAGCACACGCCAGCTTACTATCAAAGGCAACTTGGTTCCGTAGGTTACTTCGACGCGTTGGGAGCCCAATCGCCCGATTCTGAATCGCATGTTCGTCCCACCTACACATCCGTATTTTGCACGGCTCGAAAAACGACCGTATTACGGACAGCCAATCGGACTCGACGCCCAAATCACCGCCCTTGACCTGCCTAAGACACTAAGGTCGAAATGGGCGGTTATTATTTGCCCGATAAATCCAAGGTTTTACGGGACCGAGTTGAAAAGGAAAGTGACATATAATTGGCCTGTGACCTTGGCACGGGCGACGTTTGTCGACGGCTAAATCGCGAGTGGCATCTATCTTAGGTCTTTAAGGCACTGGGCGTCGAGCATGCAACAGAAACCGCAGTTTACCCTCCGACACCTCGTGCTGCTGGTTACCCTTATTGGCGTGATACTCGCAATCATGCTTGCTCTGCAGCCAGAGTGGCGTTTTCTGCTGACGGTTGCTGGTGTGACTTTTGCAATCTCGCTGGCTTGTCTGACGGCCTTGGACAAGACAGTTCGATCTGTGGTGTATGTTGATAGCCGTCTCGATTGCCTCCGCTTGGTTGCTCTGGCTCGGTCTTTGTCCGTCAATGTATTCCTTGGCGGGTTTCTCTCTCGTCATCATGTTGTGGGGTGGTGTCCTGGCAGGCTGCCTGATTATTTCTATCACATCATTGGCTGTTTCTGGATCGGTCGCGCGCGGCACCAAGACGACGATCGAGGAGCGTGCATTCCTTATCATTCCACTTGTCACCACGCTCCTCCTGGCTTTTCAGATTCCATTGCGTCTGGGCTGCCACTGCGATCCCGACGCTCGCAAGCAAGATCAATGAATCGAGCTCTAGGCGGTCCGTTGGCAACAACGATGTGGACTATGCACGGTCAGGCTGCCGGGGAGGCACAGGGGGCGGACTCCGGAGCAGGTTTATTTTGTGCTGGTCGATGACTCGGAATCCGCGTTTGTTTACAGCCCCAGCGGGATTGACAAAATTCTCTGCAACGCCGGCAGCAAAGGCCACCTCTTCGGCGACTGGTACTGGATCAAGGAAGACTGACGGTTGTGGCAGCAGAGTTACACATCCTATGGCGCCGCGTTACCCATTCCGGATACTGCTAAAAAAGGGCTCGAAATGCACTTCAACCACCGTCGAGCGTAGTCACCGATGCGAGCGGAACTCGCAGCTTGCGGGAAGCAGGATAACATGAGCCACCTTAACCAAATTCGATCCGAACGAGCGTCTTGGGAAGAATCTGGCGGCGAAAATTCGGGCCAGATTTTTGACACCCGCCCAATTTAAAACCAAAATGTTAGCCAGTTGTGGATTAAAGTCCCTATCAGTTATCAATACCCCATGAAGCGGTCCTCCGGGATCAAGTTTCCTAGCAATTAATAATAAGGAGATGCAGATTTGATCAGCAAATTTTTCGTCAAGGGAACAACCTTCAGTTGGATTCCGCCGGCCCAGGTAATTCCCGCCCCCCTTCAGCAGGACGGGACAATCTTCGCGTCCAACATCGTGGCCCCGGTCGCCATGACGTACGCCGGGATCGACGTCGACTTGCCCTACGGAGCGGGTTCCGGTCCGATGCGAGCGATTTGGGCGAAGACGCATTCCCCGGCATCGCGCGGGCTGACCCCGGCAACGACCGTGCCTTACTCGTGGCTCAACTACGTGCACGGACGAACGGCCTTCATCCAGACGGCCGGCGGCGACATTCTAACGGGATTCATGAGCGGCTGCTGGATCGTCGTCTGGATGCAAGGTGGCGTGCGGCATGTCGGACACGTCGGCACCGTTGACAGGGCAACGAAAACGCAGCCCCCGAACACCACCGTCAAGCAGGCGTTCAGCGCGAGGTTCACGGGGGCGATCCCGATGGGCTCGAAACTGAAAGGCTTCAATCCCGCTGCGCCCTGGGGGCTGAACGAGATCATTAGCGTGTGCAAGGAGATGGACCCGACGAACTTCGGCCAGTACACGATCAAATCGAAGATCCTCGCGCTCGTTACGCGGAATGATCACTTCTATTCGATGCTGATGATCGAGCGGCCCGGTAACGTCTGGGTCTGCGGCGGACAAAAGCGGATCTCCTCGTCGGGCCAATCGGCGGTCCTCGCCGCGCTCGCCTGATCGCCCGCCCGCGCTCGGCCGCGTGTGTTGACGGCATCGGACAGCAAGGACAACAGGCGCCAATGACTTGGAGCGCGTAGTGTCCAGAAACTCGATTACAACGGAATCGCCTGAAGTGTATGGTCAAATTTCCAAGCTCTTCTAAACTTTTTGCATATCGAGTTTACCTGCTCGAAAATATTGATACTGATATGATCGTTTGGCTTGTCGTTCACCCGAGGACTCGCGAATGATCGCTGGACCGTATATTCACAGATTGATGATTATTAACTGGAATTCAGCAACTAATAAGCTTCAGACTGACACCCCGAAATCGGCAGCTGAAACTTGAAAATTCAGAAACTCGTACGACTATGAGTCCTTAATCAAACCACCCTTTCTCAGATAGCCAGTCTGGCTCAACGCCGAAATCGCCGCCCTTGATCGGTGTTGAGCAATAACGCCAAATTCGGGGTTTTCTTCCCCAGCCAAATTTCCAACGTTTTCTGAACTGCGAATTAATTCCCAGATCGGAAAATCGCATCTGGCAGATTCGCTGGGTATCTTGGTTTGCATGACTGAAGTTAGGCAGACTCTGTCACAAAATTTCGGGACTTACCAGCGTCGGAGCTTCACGCCCACTCAGCTTGGCTGAGCAGCAGTCTCTAGCGGCGGCGCATCTATCTCCATTGCAAACCTTGCGGCAGTCAAAAAGTTCCTTGATCAAGGCGGGAACGTAAACTTGCAAGATGAACCAGGCATGACTCCATTGCACCATGCCGTAAACGCCGATTGGAAAGGGAGTCACCATAAAATGATCAAGCTGCTGATTGATCGGGGAGCCAATGTAAAAGCAATCGATGATACCCATCATACACCATTGCATTTGGCGAGTAATAAGGAAACTGCCCAGCTACTCATTGACGCAGGAGCAGATGCAAATGCCAAGACAAAGCGTACGGAAGAGACTTTATTGTATTCAACGGCGAGAAATGCGGCTCAAGGTGCTCCCAAAAGTTATGAAATGTATTTGGACTTGGCTAAGCTGCTTATTGCCAAAGGGGCTGATGTAAATCTGAAACTTGAATCGGGAGAAACAGCTTTGCATATTGTGGCGCAAAGTTATTCAGAAAAGCATGCTTGTGAGGTTTGTGAACTACTCATTGCCAACGGAGCAAAGGTGAATGAACTCAATGTGAAAGGCCAAACTCCACTGGATGAAGCCTTGGCAAATGGGCGTAACAAGATTGCTGAATTCCTCCGTAAATACGATGCTAAGACTCGTGAGGAATTGAAAGCTGCAGGAAAATGAAACTCAAACTGAATTCTTGGAAATGGCGCGAAAGTGTGTCAACGCAAACTGGACGTTGACGAAAACCGTCATGACCACTTTGGTGCCAGTTTGGTTCAAGGTTCTGGCTTGGTCATACTTGCAACGCTGCTGGCTCGCCGGCTTCCCCAAATTCTCGAAAACTCGTCCGTTTCCCTGCTCGATTGGAATAACGACCGTTATTTGCCGGTCGGTAATGATTCGTACCCGCCTCCGCACAATTGCATCTTCTGCCGACATGGGGTTACTATGGATTATTGTAAGTTCGAGTCGGCGTCATTTAGCGCAGCATCCTTCGATCGGCTAAAATGAAATGGCAAATATCTGGTCATGGTGTTTAGACAATTCAGGGACAAATCAGTTTCGTTAGGCGAACCGAGGAGAGAATTATGGGATGGGGACAAACATTGCTTCTGGGCGACGTAGGGAATCGACTTGACATTGGCGACTGCGATTGAGAGATTTCGTCTTTACGTACGAAGCTTCGCCAAAAATCAAAGAATGATTTGAATCAAGATGAGGAACTCCAAAACCTTCGAAAAGAAGTCGATGTGAAGCTGAAATTGTGCCTTAGCTCCGTGACCCGTATTCTGATTGCCAAGGGACTTGTAAATAGAGTTGAACTCGAGCGTTTTGCCCAGGTCATCGACGACGACGATATAGTGCGCATCCTTGGACCGGATTCTTAGTGCAGCGTCAATAGGATCCAATGAAATTGATAGCTCGCCGCGAGGCTGGCGAAGATTCGTCTTTGAGGTAGGGGTTTTCTTTGCGGTGCCACCGGATTCCTGGTTACTCAACCGTTTTCTGCGCGACGTAACAAACCACCGTTTTCGCGATGAGCCATTCCGAGCTCGCAGTTTTCCAGGGACGGCTCTGAAGTGAACTTAGGGTTTTCAACCAAAGAGAACATGAGAATCTGCTAAGGAAAGCGCGTTTCCGGCGAATCAGTTAATAGAGAGTGCAGGTGGCTTACCAACGAGGAGACGCATTATGGAAGGTCTCAATATCGTCTTTCTTGTCCTCGCGGTCGCCTGTGCCGTCACTGGGGTTGTGCTAATGATGGCGATGACCAACGCTATGCAAGCTCGCGGGTACAAGATCAAATGGGTCTTTCTGAGACTCTACGTCCTCAAATACGTCAACGAATACCGGAAGATCACCATCAAAGAATCCGGTCGCCCCGGTCCGCTATTTTACCCGTTCATCATTTCGATGAACTTGGCTCTACTGTTCACGGTCGTTGGACTACTACTGAAATAGACAAACGTTCAACGCCTGCGTGTGTCTTCTACTTCCCGCTGAAGATTCCCGTAGCTTTGCTATCGCGGCGATCTGATCTGGATGGGAGTCATTCTGGTTCCTGACGTTCCATGACCGAAAGTTGCCTGTAACAAAATAAAGCCCGTTTAGCTCACCATCCAGTTGTTCGGGTTTTCCCTTGCGCCAAACGGCAAGGCCGCGACGGCCAATTTTCGTTGCTGCCCATGCGTTTTTGGAATCGATCGGAAATGGACCGTTTTTTAGGCACCACTGGCCGTCCAACGACAGAAGACCTTTGAGCACGGCGTTGCCGCCCAACAAGGCACGGCCGCAGAGGGAGTCACCTTCGGTGTAGTGCAAGCTGCGGCGGCGTAATACAATCAATCGTACTTCAATCGTTAATTCGCTTCGTACTGGGCGGCGTCGGCTAAACCTTCCGTTGGGCAACGCAGATACCTCATGTCAAAGCTGAGTGTGCCAGATGCAACAAGCCGGGCTTGCAGCCGTATTTCAATGTTGAGATCCAACGTCCCGGCTCGTTGAACTTAC
>JAHEJI010000040.1 GCA_024638965.1 Planctomycetaceae bacterium | reverse complement strand
CTTCTTTTTTCTCGTGTAAGCCATTTGCATGAATTTGGTTTCTTCGCCGCCTTTGAGAGTGATGTACATGGTCATCACCCGTTTCCCATCCTTGTACACTGTGGTCAACCTGTGTTTGGCAGGGTTGCCGTCCATGCCAGGTGCCATTCCGTCAAGTGTCATTGTCTTTTTGTCTTTGTCGTATTCACCCTTCATGTGCATCATTCCAGGACTCAAAGAATCCACCCAGGTTCCAACGTATTTTTTTGCCTCGGCGTCATAGCCAGTGCTCCCATGACCTTTGAATTCTAATCCCATCATTTTGCCTTCAAAATTGCTGATCAGCCAAAACTCGCCCAGCATCCTGTTGGATTCAGTGCCTTTGGTGACTTCAGGAGTTCCACTTGCGTAATTGGTGATTTCAACATCCCACTCCCCGACATCGTTTTTAAAAACATCATATTCGGGGCCTGCAGTCGGAACCTGAGCAACCGCGTTGAATTGCATGAGGCTGCATTGAACAATCGCGAAACCAAATGCGAAGATAAATAATTTGAGTGATTTTTTCATTTTGTGTTCCCGTAAAGTTTTGAAACTGAATCTGTAGCTGCCTGTCAGCGACAGTTGAATATTCTAGCGGACAATTGATTGACAGGCGGTTGCAAACCATGATTCGCCGGAAGTGAGCGTAAATCGTGACGCGGCGTCTCCGTTGCCACGAGACTCGTTTCCTAGCATTCGGCGACCTTGCCAATCTGTTTATTTATACGGCGTTGGCAAGCGGCTTGCGACGTCCCAGGTTGCGCTTATGGGTAGGTTGCGCTTATGGGTTTCGCTTGTTTGTTGGCGACGGATTGGGCGTCCCGAAATACGGTCCATTTTTACAGTCAACAGAAAACGCATGAGTTGTTGAATCGAACAAAGCAAAATCCTCGCGGAGCCAATCTGTCACGAGCGCGTTTTCGATTCCGATCAGGCGTCACCGCTCACGTTTCCGTTTGACGACCCACTGCGTGTACCGACAATTAGCCGGATAATGTTGGTCATTGTTTGGTTTTTTGTTTCGGATTGGGGATCTTGTGGCATTCAGGAGGAGAAGCAGATTTTGTTCCCTTAAACGCCGATTTAAATTTACATCCGCATGAAGGTAGGAAATCGGAAGGCAAAATGGCAATTGGAAACGTAAAAGGCCAAGGTACCGCACAATTCGTGGATGCGCGAGTATTGGGGACTGACACAATTCTCCCACTGGCGACTGGAACAAAAGTTAAATTCAACTCGGTAGTCGCAGATCAGGGGTTTGGAGGTCCCTTTGGGGCGTTTGAGTTTTGGCAATTTATTCCAGTGGACGAAACTAGAGAGGTCTTGTTGCTCAATGGAGATAATATGACGGTTGTTGACGGAGACCCTTCGATAGCCGAGTCTACGGAACTTCAACGGCCAAAAACTTCAGTTAGGAAATTTCGAATCCAAAGCAAGAGCGAAGATAACACTTGGCTGATTGTGATTGACCAAAATGGATCTACCCGTGCCAAGCTTCGTATCGTTGTCGGAGGTAAACTAAACCTCAAGGTAGGTTTCTATCGCTTGAAATACGAATCGCGTCAGCCGAACGCCAGTTGTGCTACCGTCAAAACTTCGTTGATTCCCACGGTCAATTCCGTTTACCAACCTCAGGCGAATATTGTAATCAACCCAAGCTCATCTTGCGAAATACTGGAATCCAAATACGATTTCGGCTCCCCCATCGAACTCGAAGACCTGAAAAAGTTTCTCCGGAAACAAAAATGGCCAACATCTGAACGTATCCATATTGTTCTGGTTGGCACACTTCATGAACACCAACGACCTAAAATTGACCTCCAGGGGTATTACGATGAGACTTCGAAGTGTGTTATCGTTGAGGACATATTCCCATTAAAATCGATGGGTCTCGTTCTGGCGCATGAAATCGGCCATCATTTTTTTGGTGCAACACACGCGCAGTCTAGTGACAATTTGATGGCGGAAGCCCAAGGCAATGCGGGTCCACCGATTAATTTGGAACCCGCGCAAATTGTTAACGCCAGAATTCAACTAGGGGGAATCCATTGAATTTCGGTGAGAATCTTCAACGCAATCATGCGATCGCTAAACGGAGTTGACGGCAGCTGGTTGATTGAAATGAAGGACAGTCCGTAGTCCGGCGTGTTGCATTAGAATATACCAGCCATTCCGCCGCGTTTCATTTTCAGACACCCCAGACGCCTCATGGGAACCTACCGGCTCGCCAATCAGTCGACAGGCGTGAAAATCGAGTACCGTGGCCTCGCGCCCAATTTTGTAGTCCGACACCTGTTTGCAGTTTTTCTCGCATTGCTCGCCGGGATCACATTTACGCTTGTCTTCCAGCAACTGGCACCCAAATTACCTGAAGACTGGTTTCTGCGATTTGACTGGTTGTGGCGAATAGCGGTTTACCTGCTGATTTTCCTGGTCCCGTTGCTGCTGATTTTGTACACGGCGGCCAGCATCGTTAGTTCGATGCATTGTTACTGGAAAACAATCTCATTCGATTTTGCCAACGATCGTTTGACAGCCATAAACCCTGGTTGGTGGGGTTTTGGAAAGGTAAAAATCGACTGCCCTTTGTCGAGTCTGGTGATGATAGATGCGGCGATTGGATCGGAAGGCTCCGGGCCACTGGACCTCGAACTGACCTTTGGTTTTTTCGATGGCGAGAGTCGTTCGGTTCAATTCTCAGTTCCGGATGTTGACAAACGACCCGAAGCGATGGACTTGCTTTTTCGTATTGGCCGCGCCGCCAGTTTGACGCATTTTTCGATCGAAAAGAATGACGTTGAAGACCTGGGAGTATGCCTGACGCAATATCCGGACGACGGCATGACGTTGATCCCCGAATTAACCCAGGCGCCGAGATATGATTTGGACCAAACGTCAACCAGCTTCGTCGCTCCGACACCTGCAGTAGCCAAGTTTGATTCTGAACAGTACCGCAGTATGAAAACGAAGCTGGAACAATGGAAGCCCGGTGACCTGGTCCGTTTTCGGCGTCCGGCCGCAACGTGGGATCAATTGCTGATCGTGGGCGTTGGAGCGGGGCTGCTTATCGCGTGCCTGTACTTTTTCAATGCGGGCGACCAACCGCTGTTCGATCGCATCGTTCCAACTTCACTTACCTTCGGTGGTGTATTCTTTGTCACGGCCACGCTGTACCGATTATCAAACTGTCAGCGCGTGGTCGAAATGAACTGGAACTCCAACCTGCTCAGTTGGAAAAAAGGCTGGCTGTCGAACCATAAGCGGCTTCAGCAGATTACCGGCGTCGTGTTAAAAGGGACCAAACAAACCCACTCTCGAAAAAACGGTCCCAGCTGGACAGAGTATCATTGCAAACTGGCATTGAGTCTGGATTCAGGAAAACGCATCCATGTGACCGGAAACGATCAATGGACTCGAAGTTCGTCGGCCCAGCGAAAAAAACTCGAACCGCTGGCCGCGTCGTTGGCAGGCTCTTTATCGGTTCCATGGAACTGGATCGACTACGACGAAGCTCCGGGACAAAAATTCTTCGTCAACGTATTCTTCTCGATCGCGCTACTTGGCATCATAGGTGTGCTCAGTTTTTTCGCGTACGCGATGTTTTATCAATTTCAAACAGATAACAACTACGAGGAACTCGCCCAAAAGCTTCGGGATTCCGGGTGGGAGATCACAACGCGTACCGATGTTTATGTCGGCAATCAAAACATTATCGGGAATGGCTGGGTCATCAAATCGACCGATTCGCAGTTTGGCGACGCCGAGCTTGCTGAATTGCTCCAATATCAATCAGAGTTTCCGCTTTACGGAATGGATTTGTCAGGAACCCAAATTACCGATGAAGGGATCAAGGCGCTCATCGGCGAAGATGGCCCGTGGTTCCTCAACGTACGAGACACAAAAATCACGCCTGCGGCAATGGCGGCATTGGCCCAATCAAAAGTCTCGCTTCTGGACGTTCGAGACACTTCGATCCAACTCGAAAACCTTGTTTATTTTCAGGGGCTATATGCACTCAACGCCTTGTACATTTCTGACAATGACATCTCAGACTCCGACAAACAGTTGTTGAGAGGTGTCCCGTACCTTAGTTTCGTACTCGTCAATGATGAGACCACGACGCGAACTTTGCTGAAGGAAACCCATCCCGGGGCAGGCATGTTCGATTTGCAGGTTGCGCCTCCACCGAATTATGATTCACAATAGAAAGATTATGCCGGAAGTATCAACGTTTGGTTTTAGACCATGTCGACAATACGGTTGAGGCACATTTTCGATTGCGTGTCCATCTTCGTCCGAAAATCACATCAGAGACTGAACTTATTAATGCAGCCGCGGCGATGACGAATTAACTATAGCATTGGGTTTTTTTCCATCCGTCCATCGCGCTATTATTGAATGGACGTTTGTGCGTGAACTGTCTCAATATTCTTCAATTTTCTTTTCACGCTTAAAGCATGGGGAAAACGAGTCGTGTCCATATTTTGACCAGCTCGAAGAGCGCGGGACGGCCCATTTGAAAAAACTGTTTTTCCGTTCTCGAATGATTGGTTGTACTGCGCCGTAGAACACCGAACCGTCGTCGGTCAGGCGGACCACGCGGGCGAGGCGTTCATTGCAACCCGGGAAGCCGGGCCCGGAAAACGTTGGGTTAATCGACGAAAATCGGCGGAAATCCAACGCTCCGCCACCCAGCTATTCAAAACCCGATTCAGACGTTTCTTGACCACGGTTTGGGTGTGCCGTAAAAGGTATGAGTATTTGAAAAAAAGGTGGTTAGTTAAGCGCGGGCGAAAAAAAAGGTATGGGTTGCCGGAATCCGGCCCCCTTTAAAACATGTTTTCGTTGGCGCAAGGGGAACCCCAAAGAGCAGGAGCGTCAGCTGTTCGTGTTACTCGTGACTCTCTCGTTCGAGAAGTCGATTCAGGCCGCCCTTCCACGCTGTAATCGTTCGTAGACTGACTTCTCCATACAAACGATTAAGACGCCAACCGTCTTTTCCTAAGTCGTTCAACGCTTCGACAAGCTGTTCTTCGTTTCCCCTCCCGACGTCAAGCTGAAGATAATGAATTTTGTATTCGTACCGCCTGTGTTTCATTGTGCGTTCTCGTCGAAAAAATTATTCTCGGGATGCGGTTCGCTCTCAGGCACGACCTCTTGGTCGGCCTCACGCGAAGTTGTAACGGTCTGCGTCTGGTATTGCAACGAAATCGCCACAAAGGGTTAAAGACGAGACATTCGGCGTCTGGAAAAGGGTCCAATTTTCGGCGATGCAGAAGTCCGATGACTATTCGGTGACGCGACGCGATTTCGCCAAAGAGTTAATGCCAAATCTTTTTGTGATGTGTTCATGGATGACCCGATAAAGGGCTGGTGGCATTTAATTTCTTTTTGCTCGGGTACCGCCGTGGCTGGACCTCCATCGGGATTGCGCCCACGATGAATTCAACATCCAAAATCTTCGCCAAACTTACACGCAGCGATAATCTTTGGGGCGACAGGTTTCCCGACTGCTGTAATGACCACGATCAAAACAAATCTTATTGAACATGATCCGGCGGCTGCTTAGCCTCCGGCTTGAAGACCTGCAGATGCCAATGCTCTTGATCTGATTTCGGTTTTTGAAAGAACTGCAGGAGCCGGACCGACGCACCCGGCTTTCCGAACATTTTCAAAAAGCCGGGTTTTCGCGACCTTTGGATTGCGAGATTTTGGGTTTTAGCCAAAGCATCCTGAACTGGCAGGTGCTAAAATCCATTTGCAATATCAGCTCATGGCTCGCGTTTCCCTAATTGCGGTTGGGGAGCGTAATGGTGCCCCAAAATCTGGTTTCCCCAACATGGCTGCTGAATCCACCTTCGCCAACGGCGTTAGTAAACCGACCTGTGCCGCCAACGATTTCGTAACCACCGTCACCTCCCGGGACAGGTGGTCCTTCGGTGACGATGCCAAAGTTGATCAGATACAGCTCGTCGCCGTTGGATGCTACCATGGTAATCACCCCGGCAAACGTCGGAGGCTCGCCCGGAAAAATCATTAACGTGACGTAGGCAGTGTACTGCCCTAGGTGGGTTGCCTGACCCAGTGCCTCGATTTGCAATGTGCCATCTGGATTCTGAACTTGCGAGACGACGTTGCCCTTTGCGAAAAACGGCAAGGTGATGCCATCGGCGGCCGCAGCAACATTCGAGAGAAAAACCGCTGTAACCGCGATCCCCAAAAAGTATTTGGCAAAATTCATTTTTTTACTCCTCTAACAAATACTGAAGTGTGACTGAACATTTTCTCGGACAGGGCGGCGGACCGGATCATTTAGCCTTGTGCTCCGCACTCCGTCGCCACGGTTTGCGAGCGTTTTCTGCACTGATTACGCAATGCACCTTCCAACCGCGCAAAAAAATTCACCTTTTTTTGAGGCTCTGTTTGAAATGTAGCCACAGGGATGCAATTCCGTCCGATTTAAGGGCGTCGATCGGGGTTGTGTGGACGATGTACCGGGGGGGTTCGTGGCCGATGCACCGAGGCGCCAATTGTCGAGTTTCGCATCATTTACTCAGGAGCCAAACAACGTGTTACAATGAAATCAAATTGTCGTACTCTTGGTTAAGCAAGATGCCAGAATTATCCCGTTCCGATACGACACACTTGCTGACTGAATGTTCCCGAGGCGTTGAAAAAGCAGCCGACCAGTTGTTCGTTGCCGTTTATGACGAGTTGCGGGCGTTGGCGTGGCGAGTCATGCGTGATCCGGCCGACAACAGCTTGCAGCCCACGGCGCTTGTGCACGAAGCTTTTTTGCGGCTAGTGGACCAGTCTTGCATTTCCGAAATCGACCGTGCGCATTTTCTGAATCTGGCGGCTCGCGCCATGCGGCAGATTCTGGTGGATCATGCGCGTCGACGCCATGCCGCCAAACGGGGTGGTGCTTGGAAACGGACCGATTTGGGCCAGATCATGCACGGTTCAAATTCGGTAGCGATTGATTTAATCAGCCTTTCGGAGGCGTTGTCGAGTCTGGCCGAACTCGAACCGCGTCAGGCAAAAATCGTGGAGATGCGTTTCTTAGCCGGCATGACAATTCACGAGACAGCGACCGCACTGGGAATTTCTGCTCGAACTGTCGCATTAGACTGGCGAATGGCTCGCGCCTGGCTTCGATGTCATCTTGGCGGTGAGGCGTCCGTTGAATAAAGATCGTTATCAACAAATCCGCGCGCTATTCCATGAGGTTTGCGACCTGGATGCGGTCCAACGCGAGCAGCGGCTGTCCGAAGCTTGCGCCGGGGATGTTGATTTACGTCGTCAAGTTGGATTCCTTTTAATGGCTGATGGGAATCGAGACGATTCGTTTGCAGAACAGCAGCTGGAAATGACGCGGCACTGGGTTCAGCAACTAACGCCTTCCGAAGGGCGCTGGGGGTCCGAATCATTGGCTCAATCCTACTACCTACCAGGTACCCGAATCGCCGGCCGTTACCGAATCGTCTCCCTATTGGGCGTCGGAGGCATGGGGGAGGTCTATCGAGCTGATGACATGAAACTTGGTCATCCGGTGGCACTTAAGTTTCTGGCTCGATCCATGTCACACGACTCCCAGCGATTGCAGTATTTGTTTAATGAAGTTCGACTCTCCCGACAAATCTCTCATCCCAATGTCTGCCGGGTTTATGACATTGGCGAAGCGGATGGCATCCATTTTTTGTCGATGGAGTATATCGACGGCGAAAACCTAAAGATTCTGCTGAAACGTATTGGCCGCCTGCCACGTGCGAAGGGAATCGAGTTCGCGCAGCAGATTTGTCGCGGGTTGGCCGCAGCGCATTGCCAGGGAATACTCCACCGAGACTTGAAGCCTGCCAACGTCATGATTGATGGTCGTGGCCAAGTGCGAATTACCGACTTCGGTTTGGCCCAGTTGGCCAGTCAAACTTTGCAGGAATTCGATGGCACGCCGGCCTATATGGCGCCCGAGCAGCTTTCCCGCGGTAAGACCAGTGTCCAGAGTGACATCTACTCGTTGGGGTTGGTACTCTATGAACTGTTCACCGGCCAGCCATTCAAGCCAGGCTCCGGAATTGAGGAGATGAAGGCGTCCGGACCGACCACATCCCCAGCGCCACCATCGCGGATTGCCGAAGACCTGGATTCTTCAGTCGACGTCGTGGTGCTCGCGTGCCTGGAAACCGATCCAAGTCTCAGGCCGCCATCGGCCGACTCCGTCGCCAACGCGTTACCCGGAAAAAACTCATTGAGTGCGGTATTAGCGGCTGGTGAAATGCCGCCACCCGAATTGGTGGCCACTGCTGGGGATCAGCGGCGGATATCGATTGGAGTGGCGACACTTACGTCGACCGGTATCCTGCTTGCCTTAGGTGTCTTGGGTTTTCTTTCACATAGAATTCAATCGATGATGGACATCGAACTGCACGAGCTGATTCGTGTCAGCGATGCCGAGCGGATTACCGGAGTATTGGGATTTCAGCCTGATCGCGCTGATGTTGCGTGGGGGTTGAAGTGGCACACCCAATTTTTTCGTTATTTCCGAACGAATGAGAATGCTAGTGGTGAATGGCGACAACTTACCGGGCGGTCGCCTCGACCAACCACCTTTTGGTATCGGCAATCGACAACCGATTTGGTTCCCAAACAGGGACGCGGTCCTTATTCCTCGATGCTTGTCACGCCCGATGATCCGCCCCTAAGTGAGCCCGGTATGTGTCTGCTGATTCTGGACAGTGATGGCAAGCTGTTGGAATGGCAAGCAGTTCCTACGCCAGCGGACGTGGTTCGGACGGTGGACGATGCCGATCAATGGCGCCGAGTGTTGTTGTCAGCGGCCGGCTTGGACCGCATACAGTTCGAAAACTTGTTTGCCCGCGATCGTGTGAGCGAAGCAAATCGTTCGCCTCCTATTTTCGCCGATACATGGGAAGTCTGGCAATCGAAATCGACATCCACGATTGTGGAGGCGGCCGCGCTTCACGGAATACCCGTTTATTTTCGGATGATTCAAAAGCGGCCTGAGAAGGGAAGTTCTTCACCTGGAATACGTCCCATCATTCTAGCCGTCACGGTGCTGACTCTGTTCGGTACTGCCTTGTTTTTGGCGCACCGCAACTGGAAGTCAGGTGCAGCCGATCGAAAAGGGACGATGCGATTGTTTCTTTTTGTAATGGCAACCTCGCTGATCTACTGGCTTTTTCAGGCGCATCATGTCGCGGGACCGGGCGAAGCGGTGATGATTCTGGAAACCTTGGCCCGAGCTATGCTCCGCGGTACGCTGATCTGTGCTGCCTACGTGGGAGTTGAACCCTATGTTCGCAAGTCTTGGCCTCTAGTGTTGGTGGGATGGAATCGCTTGTTATCGAATGGATTTTTTGATCGCCAAGTGGCCGGGGATATTTTGATAGGCATCGTAGGCGGGCTGGCGGCGCAACTTGTCGGATCGCTGGGCATCATTTTTGGATTTCCTCGTCAATTCGCGTTGACAGCCGATCCGATAGTAAGACTGGGCGAAGGACCGTTTCCGCTGGAACCACTAGCAGGAATTCCTTTCGCCATTGGTCAGGTGAGTCGCGAGTTGTTTGTTGGGTTGGTTGGTGGTTTTTTCGCTTGTCTGGTTTTTGTGTTTCTGCTGAACCTGATCTTGCGAAATCGTTGGTTGGCTGCGTTTTTGGTCGCCCTTTTTTTCTCGTTTCCATCGTTTGCAACTGGCGATTTCTCGGCCGCCATCGTAGTGATGACTTGGGTCCTGCTGGGTTTTGTGCTCCTGTTTCGATTCGGTGTATTGACGGTGGTGACAGGATGGGTTGTGTGGCAAATTGTTTCGTGGCCGACAGGTTTCAACCTGGCGGCACCTTATGTTGATATCGGTGAGTTAGGATACGCGTCAGTCTTTTGCCTAGCGGTTGTCGCTGCCCATTTGGCGTGCCGTAACCCCCAGCGATCTTTTCGTCCCGACCTGGAGCGATCAGCGCCAGCCTGATGTGGCCTTGATTCTATGATTTTAGCCACGTTAAGTGCAGGTTGCGACAATGCGCACAGGATCTACCAGAGCGAAAACACCTGTATTTGTTAACGCATTTGTCGATCCCTCCGAACGCGATCGTGCCTGCACAAAGGTATTTTGGTCTCACCGTTTGGTGTTTGCGGGGGATTTCAGTTTGACTTTTTCTAGCGAGAACAGATTCTTGCCATTCGTCTGTTATCCCGATTATTTTTGACAAATGAGTTCGATCGGACTGCAATTAAAGTGACGGAACGAACGAACACTTGAAGCCCGTTTAGGCGCACCTGTTATTGTCCCTTCCGATTGCAGGACCCTTGCCAGCTTGGCAATCCTGGGGGGGCAGGGTAGGTTTCGATGATATTGAGATGCAATCGCCAATCGCTGGCCGGAAAAATGAGATAGCTTACCAACACTCTAGACTTTTCATGGGATTCTCGGGTTGTTTATTGTGGGCCAAGTAGCCGAGAGCCGTTTGTTTAAACGATTCGCCGCGTTTTGGCCGTTAAAATTAAGCAGGAATTTCCTGCTCGTTTGCGCTAGGCCCAACAGTGTTATAACAAAACCAATAATTTTGCTCAGTCGACGGTGTGTTAGAATCTGGACATGAATAAGACGACTACACTGCTCAACGCGGCCGCGAACGGCGACCCGAAGGCGGCTGAGGAATTGTTACCCTTGGTCTACGACCAATTGCGAAGGCTCGCCGCACACAAAATGGCCAGTGAACGGGCCGGGCACACCCTCACCGCGACCGCGTTGGTGCATGAAGCCTACATGCGACTGGTCGGAAATGACCCATCGGCGGTCGACCAACAAAACTGGGATGGACAAGGTCACTTTTTTGCCGCAGCCGCCGAATCGATGCGGCGAATTCTGGTCGATCATGCTCGCCGAAAAAGCAGAACCAAACATGGTGGGCAACATACACGTGTTGAACTTCCGGACGTGCCGTTCGAAATTCGGGTTCCTGTCGAGCAACTTTTGGCGATTGACCAATCTTTGGACGAGCTACAAAAAATTGATGACGACGCAGCGAAAATTGTAAAGTTGCATTTTTTTGTTGGAATGACGATCGCCGAAGCCGCTAGGGTCATGGGAATGCCCGAAAGATCGGTTTATCGGAAATGGAATTTTGCTCGAACATGGCTGTTTCAAGCCTTAGGCGAAGAAGGCAAAACTAAATAGATCCGATTTCCGCCGACAAATCGGTCCACAAATGCAACCTGCGCATAAAGAAACTGATTTTGGCAGTGAATTGGCGCGATTGTCGCATGTCATCAGGTAGGCCGTACCGAGTGTAACGAGTTACGGCTTTGGGTTTGCCGTATCTCGCTGCGCTCGGTACGGCCTACAAAAACACAACGCCCACAATATTAGTTATCTTTGACCACTAGGTGACTGACGGATTTATGTTTTTTTGCGAGACAGAAGCTCTTCAGAATGACATTTGCCATCGATAACCCGGTATTTCCAGGCCCTGTCCATCGCAGAGCGTTCCAATGACCAATCGAAATCCAGCCGAGAATATTTTCAACGATGCTCTGGCAATCGACGAGAAACGACGCACTCAATTTTTGAACGACGCGTGTGGAAACAACACTCGGCTTCGGGCGGAGGTCGAAGAATTGATTCAAGCCCATTTCCAGCTGGGAAGCTTCATGCAAATTCCGGCAATCGGTCCGCAATCGGCGGTCGAAACTCCGTTGGTCAATCCTGAGCGCGAAACTCGATTATTCTCGTCCGCGGCTGCAATTGCGGGTGATCAAATCGGTCCCTACATTCTGCGTGAACAGATCGGTGAAGGTGGATTCGGCCTTGTCTTCGTCGCTGAACAGTTCAAACCTGTTCGCCGTAAACTCGCGCTAAAGATCATCAAACCGGGGATGGATTCCGAACAAATCATTGCCCGGTTTTCCGCCGAACGCCAGGCGCTCGCGTTGATGGAACATCCGAATATTGCGAAAGTCTTTGATGCCGGAACAACGGACGCGGGCCAACCTTATTTTGCGATGGAACTTGTGCATAGCATTCCCATCACCGAATACTGCAACGTCAACCGACTTTCGATTGAACGTCGTCTTAAGCTCTTCATGAAGGTTTGCAAAGCGCTCGAGCACGCTCATCAAAAGGGGATCATTCACCGTGATATTAAGCCAGCCAATGTCTTGGTTGCCTCTCATGATGATCGACCGCTAGTGAAAGTCATTGACTTTGGGGTGGCCAAAGCCTTGCACCAGCAATTGTCCGAACAATCGGTTTACACTCATATTTCGCAGGTCGTCGGGACGCCTCTGTACATGAGTCCCGAACAGTCGGACACCAGCAATTTGGACATTGACACGCGCAGCGATATTTATTCGCTGGGAATCCTATTGTATGAATTACTGACCGGAACGACGCCGCTTGATCGCAATCGTATGAAAAATGCGACCTTTGAACAAATTCGAAAACTCATTCGCGACGAAGAACTGACCAAGCCAAGCTCTCGATTAACGGAATCGGTCGAGTGTGTATCGGTTATCGCTCAACAACGCCAATCAGATCCCTTGCGACTACAGCGATTGATCCGCGGCGATCTGGACTGGATCACGACAAAATGCCTGGAGAAGGATCGCTCGCGAAGGTACGACAGTGCGGGCGCCCTAAGCGATGAAATTGAGCGATATCTGAACGACCAACCCGTCATCGCGGGTCCGCCGACCGCCAGTTACCGTTTGAAGAAATTGGCCGCCCGGCATCGGGCCGCCCTTGTTTCGGCAACGCTTATGCTGCTGATGCTCTTGATCGGATTGTCGCTCGCGATCTGGCAAGCCTACCGCGCCACGCAAGCGCAAGGATTGGCTGACCGGAGATTGATCGATGTGACTCATGAACGAGACGCCAAGGAGACAGCGCGAAAACTCGCAATTGCCTCGGCCGAATCGGAACGGGCGGCGAAAGAACAATCCAATCAACGTCTGGCGCACCTGGAGGAAACTCACGAAATTCTGACGTCTATCTTTGATGAACTTGACCCTCAGACAGAAGGAACGAACAAAAAACCCCTTCGTGTAACGCTTGGCGATCGGTTAACCGATTTGCTTTCCAAACTTGGAAGCAATGCTGAGGCCGATCGTTTGCTAGTTGCTGAGCAGCAGTACATGTTGGGGCGGGCATTGAGGGGTCTCGGGCACTACGATGATGCCGCATTGGCGTTGGAGCAGGCATATGAGGGCTTGGTCCAGGAACATGGCGAAAAGCATTTGGAAACATATCGAGTTCAGCAAGAACTCGGAGATGTACTGCGCACGGCCGGTCATCCAGCCGATGGATTGGTCATGTTGCAGCCGGCAGCGGCTGGCCTTGAAACCGAATTGGGGCCTGACGATCCTGTCGTGTTGGATGCCAAAATGAACCTCGGTTGGGCACTTCATGAAACAGGCAATCTGCCGGAAGCCAAAACGTTGCTGGAAGAGACTTTGGCACGATGCACAGCCGTCCTCGGTATCGACAACAACGCGACGGCCGTTTGCATGAGCAATTTGGCCTATGTTTACGCTATTGAAGGCCTGCACGACAAATCCGCCGAACTCTACACCGCAGCCATTAAAGCTATTCGCAAAAACAAAGGGGAAGATCATCCCGAAACGTTGCTGGCGATTAACAATTTAGCCGGAGTCCAATTCAAGATGGGCGAAGTTGAGGAAGCTGCGAAATTAATCGCCGAGGCGCTCGAAATTCAAAAAAGAACGTTGGGCGAAGATCACGCGGACACGCTTTTGTTAGCCTCCAACCTTGGGGCCGTTTATCAACAATTGGGCAACTATGACAAAGCCATTTCGCTCGCTGAGTTCGTCTACGATCGCCGAAAATCCCGCTATGGCGAAGAAACTCCCGACACCCTGATCGCGATGCGATCACTTGGAATCATTTATCGCGCGGACGGCAAAGTTGAAAAAGCGATTTCGATTCTGGAGGAAGTTTCTGTGCGGATGGCGAACGCCCTGGGGACAGAAAATCGACATACTTTGGGCGCTCAAAACTATTTGGGGGAGACGTATATCCAAAACGACCAACTCGAAAAAGGAATCACGCTCTTGAAAGCAGTGGCCGAAAAAATGAAGACAGAACTTGGCCCTCAACACGCTTACACACTCACGGCAATTTCAAATCTTGTCAAAGGATATAAGAAAACCGGGCAATATGAGCAGTCTCGAACGTGGTTGGAGGAATTGGTTTCTGGATGTTCCACTACCTACGGACCAGAACATCAGCACACCATCCTTTCAAAAATGAATCTGGTGTTCGCCTATTTTGAGACACAAGATTCGGGACAAGCTGAACAATTGCTCACCGAGACATATCCGCAGCTCGTATCAAAATTTGGCGTTGCCAGTGCGCGAGTATGCAAAAACACAGACGACGTTGCCAAATCATTTCTCAAGGTAAAGAAACCTGAACTCGCCAATAAATGGTTTGATCGGCAAATCAATGAAATGCGAAAGTCACCGGACACCGATCAACTCGTTTTTGCTGAGCGATTAGCTGTGGCAGGTGAATTTTTGTTGGAGCACGCGCAAGTCGAATCCGCGGTAAATTATCTGCGCGAATCTAACGAACTTTTTAAAAAGTTCACAGAAGAGAGAAACGCGGGCGATCCAGCGTCTTTATACGCCAAAGTTTCTCTGGGTTTGGCAATTTACCACCAAGCTAATCAGTTGTCTGTTACTGAATCGGCGAAGGCAAAGCAGTTATTGAGCGAAGCCGAGAAACTGTTAATTTCGGGCTTCGAGGGTTTGCATCAAGACGCCTCTGTTGATAACCCAGAGTTGTTGAAAAGAACAAAAATCGCAGCCACCCGGCTTGTTGAAATCTTCAGTTCTGATCCCACCAAAACTGATCTAGCTGCCGAATGGCAACAGACGCTCGACGGATTGGAAGACGAGTAGCGACGTCAAAGACGCAAATCATCAAAGTTCCATCGAATCCATCTTGAGTCAACGAATCTTATCGCAAATGACATGTGACCGCGCTGTCGCCAGATCGTCTTTTGATCCGCAGCCTACCAAAGTTTCTCCGAAACAAATCTTCCACAAATCTGGTAGTCTCACCAACTGAAAACACATAGCCGCCAGCCCTCTTTGAGCGCCGAGATTCTTCTACTTCGATTCTCGGAAAAAACTGGAATATCTCGAAATTGGTTGGCAGAGTTCAAGTGTGCTTGTCGCATTGATTTACAAGCAAGATCCTTTGCTCCATTCAAAAGGAAGAATCATGGGCGACAATACAACCGTCAATGCAATAAAAAGAGCGAACCGACAAACAATTGCTTCGTTCAAACGCTCCGACACTTACTACTACGAAGATTTGGGAATCATGGAATTGACGTTCTCGGTAGACGTCAAAAAATTTGGGGCTGCTATAGCGCGACGCCTTGGCCATCGCTTGAAATACCGAAGCAACCAGGGTATCTCGGCGTCAGGCAAAGTCCTTGCGTCGGCAAGTTTTCTTGAGATCTACCACAGCAGTATAAAAATGGGCCGTCGAACGGGCGAACCCATTAAACTCGGCGTCAAAATCGTCCGTAGAAACGACCGAGTACCAGAGCGACGATGGGCGATGTGGATTCAACTCGACGAAGTCATAATTGATGGTGACGGCCACGAGGTTGTCTCTGATCTTGACAAAATAATAAAAGACATCATCGACAAGGCTCAGGATTTCGCCGCCGGTATTCCTGGAGACCAAGGAAAACGAATTCGCGCTTATCTTGATCTGGCAGAAAAAGTTGGACGTCCCAACATGTCATTCCTTTGGCACTACAACAAGTACTTTGTCGGCGAGTGGGGCATCGCGAACGAAAAAGTTCGCAAGGAAATGAAGAAAGCAGGTGCAGGTTATCCGCTTAAAGGCGAATTCACCGGTGACGGGCATTATATGGGGCTCGATTTCAGAACGTTCCCGATTCGATCGCTCATCGATCTATACAGAAACCGGACAATGGAAAAACACAAAGTCGAGGAAACCTTAATTGATTTGGATAACGACATTAAGACTTCACTCAACTACATGACTCGCCCCTTCGGTCGACAACAAGAAAGCGGAGGCGGCCGCGGTAACGAAGAAAAGTTAAAAAAAGAATTTCGCAATCACGTTTTGAAGCTCTTCAAGACAAAGAATCACCTTTACTACCACTTTGACAAGAACACTCGGGACGACCGCAGCTTTTTTGAGAAGTGGTGATATCGGCCACGCTCTTTCTTTCTGTTGGGCGCTCAATTGGTGATCCGGCTCGTTATCAGACGTATCCCGGTCGGAGAACGACGACCTGAACCAACTGAAGGTAGAGACCTCCCGTTTACACAATGGATGTAGCAAGAATTCATACAACCGATTCGAAACATCGTAGCAGCGCGTAATTGCGCCGCTGGGCTTGTGGGGCACCGGATTATTGACAAACTGAAACTTGACGGTGGCTTATCCTTGAACAACAGAATCTTGTTATGAACAAGTGATCGGTCGAATCACGATCCGACACCAGATCGTTGGCAACAACAGGGGAGTCGCGAAAGATTCGATCTGGATCAGAGTCCTCAATGATCAGATCCCGAATATCCAGAAACAACTCGTCCCCTGCCGTGTTCGGATCACCCTCTTGCATGAGATAAGGCGAACCTGTGGTACCATCTAGGTACCCCACGACGTCTCCCATGTTATTCAAGTCGCCAGCACTTGGGGCTTCGTTAGCATTCGCTTGCCAAAGCACCTCTCCATTTGCCCCGATTTTTGCAACACTGATGGTTGTGTATCTGTTTCTACGAATTTGAATTCGCAATAATCGAACCACAATTTCGGAAGACTCATTGATTCCAACAACCTGCCAGGCTGGAAACTCTTCGTAATCCAGAGGAGTGCCGCCCACGGGAAACCGAACGACGACCGATTCCGACGACGACCGGAGGCGCTCAGCCACAACTACACGCGATGAAAATAGAGATCTCGTTCCCCATCCATTCGCAGGGGCGTTCCATCGGCGTCGAGCAGTTCGATGAATTCATCATCGGTTGGGTCGTTGTCGATTCCCGGATTAAAAATGAAGCCTTTGATATCGCCGGCGGAGTCGTCATAGGCGATCAGAACATCACCTGGTTCATTAAGTTTTAGGTGGTAGCCAAATCTGTCACCGCCGGTCGCAAACGACGGAATCGGGATTTGTAGCATTAAATTTTGGTCTCGAGCGTAGACGCAAGGTTTGCAGATCAGGCTGTGTCTGAATATCACGTTCGGATTCAAACAGCCGTCAGGCACAGCCTGACGTACGCTCGTCGACTTGTTGAAACACCACATATGTGAATGAGAAGAATGTCCCGAATGTCCGCTTTATTTGCCTGTTACGGCAAACTCTCCTGTTTGCCTATTCTTGCCAATTTCGCTGTTCTGTGAACGAAAAACGGTTGCCTGTCCCCGACTCCTTTTTACACGGAACCACCGATGTTCATTGTGGCCGAAGTGCATTTCCCCAGATAGTTGTTTCGTTTTGGGGTCTTTCGCGTCATAGGAAAGAAACGAAACAAATCACCAAGAAAATGGAGTCCGCCAAATGACCGTTGAACTTACTTCCTACAACAACTCGGAAGATATCTGCTATACCGATTGGTCAGCCGTATTCAATCTCTGTTACGCTTATTTCTATGAGATGGCGGCGCTCAAGTATGGAAAAACGAAAACGCTGTCCCAGTCAGAATGGACAAGCCCATCGACTTGGGGAAAATCTGACTATGTTGTCTACGATGTGCCTTGGTCTTACGTCGCCAAAGAAGCTTCGCTAACGACGCGACACTACATCAAGAACCGACTCAAGCCCTTGTCGACAAACAACCCAACACAGCTTCGCAAAGAGTTGAATTACATCCAAAACCAGCTTCCCCGTGTACGCAAGCAAGTCAAGACTCGGATTCGCCGCGCCTCAGACAAATCACTGAGAAACCTCTCGAAAGCCATCGGAGTTGCCGAAGACGTGTTGTGGGGCGCTGAGTTTGTCCGCAACCGTTCAGTGGACGCGTTGCTCTTGGGAAGTGTGTTTCTTTCCGGGGGAGCGGCGCTGGCGGTGCTTGGTACCGGAGCAACGCTTGATGGGTTCAGCTCTTATCAGGACACCGGAAACGTGGGCGCAGCAATCTTTAAAGGCACAGGGTCTTTCGTAATGGGCTCCATCGGAATCGGATTGGCAGGCGGACCAACCGCAACGCTCGGCCAAAAAGGAGTCGTTTTGTTCCTGGGGGCTACCTTCGATGCGACTCAAGCATTGGTTGACGGAAAAACCGGAACTCAGGCACTTGTTTCTGCAGGGCTAGGGATCGCCGGAAATCAGGTTGGCGATATGGGAGGTGACGCTATCGAACGATTCTTGAAAACTCCCGAAGCTCGCCGGATGTTGGCAAAGTCCTCTGTTATTCATCGGATCCCGATGGCTTGGAAAACTGGCTTGAAGTCCAAGACCGTGGTAGGTCGCGGAACGGTGGCCTCATCGCTCCTTAAGAAGTATATGGTCGATACACCGATCGACGCGGGTAAAGGCAAATTGATCGACGCTCTCGTCCAAGACAACAAGCGAGCTGCCGAAAAAAAATCCACTCACAAAGCGGTTCCGCTCAACAAGCCAATGCGAATTGGCAACAAGACGATTACGCACGAACGAACCGCGACAGGTGGAAAAAGAGTCATCATCCAGGGCCCGGAAACCACTTTGGTACAAACGCAAAATCGACCTTGGAATCAATCCAAAAGCCAATGGTATACGAAATCAGGACGAAGAATTAACACGATTTTGACAGCGTCACAACAAGCCCGCGTCGAAGCCGCGTTATTTCTTAAGTAACATACTGTCGACCATCAATCTTCAAAATGCGATCGCACGGGTTTCGTAGATACATGGAACTGTCGAAAAGATTGCCGTATAGTAACCATCTGTTCAAATATGCTTGGGGATGTGATTACCAATCCGGCTCGACATAACTATTATTCCAAGAGCTTAAATCGAAACATGACAAGCTTCGGTCATGATAAAACTGATAAACGACCAGCCACAATCGGCGTTCATCCGAGCGCCTCTTTAGTCACAGGACACAGGTTTTGATTTTCCCAAACAATAAATCGTCCCTACCGCCGTTCCGGTTTATCCCGCACACGAAAACGAACACTACCCACTGAGATGCGAGAATTTCCAAAACGCACGACAAATCATCTGATTCGCTCAAATTTTTTAAGATTGAAAAAAAGTTGTTAGCAGGCGTGGTTGACCTCTCAGGTTGGGCCGCCAGAGAATCATCTTCGCGAAACTTTAGAGCAAGAAACGTCCGGTTTATCGGGCCGATGTGGGGTGAATCTGCCCGACTCGCCTCAAAAACCTCGGACTGACGTTTAATGACGCAGGAATTGTGCCGGAAATCGTCGATTCGAAAACTGGTGGATTTTCTAGGCGAACGGAAAACTCGCTCAGCAAGGGGCCGGGGTCTAGCAACTAAAGTCGGGCGATGAGGTAGAATGGCGAGCAGGTAAATATGAGGTTGCCGCTGAAGCCTGCATCGGAACAAAATTCATGACCACCCTATCCAAAACAAATCGCAAGTTGCATCGCCCAGTGTCGGTGGAATTGACGTCGGCACTCGGAATTGTCTTGCTGATCCTGATAAGTCGATTGACCATCGACGTACCCAATTTCAAGTCGGTCATGGCGCTAGCCTTATTGGCAGGCTTCCTTTTTCATCGCCAACTACTTGGACTTGGCGCCGCTGTTCTGGGTATGCTAACCGCTGACTCGTTGACCGGTTTTTACGATTGGCGTGTTGCGATCGTGGTCTACGTGGCACTTTTACTGCCAGTGGTCGGCGGGTGCGAGACGCCGCGCATCGAGACCGCGATCCCGTACACCGACGACGAGCTTGCCGCGATCCACACGCTCTCGCCGCTGCCGCCGCTCGCACCCGATCCCACGAATCGCTACGCCGACGATCCCTCGGCCGCGCGGTTCGGCCAGCGCGTCTTCTACGACCCGCGTTTCTCGGCCGACGGCTCCATCGCGTGTGCGTCGTGTCACGCCTTTGCGAAGGGCTTCGGCGACGGCGGCACGCTCGCGCGCGGCCTCGGCCCCTTGACGCGACACTCGATGGCGCTCTGGAACGTTGCGTACAGCGACTGGTTCTTCTGGGACGGCCGCGTTGACACGCTTTGGGGCCAGGCGCTCGAACCGCTCGAGGAGCCGGCCGAGCACGCGACGACGCGGCTCGCCGTCGTGCACGTCGTACGCGACGACCCCGTACTCCGCGCGGAGTACGAGGCGATCTTCGGGACGCTGCCCGAACTGGACGACGAGGTGCGTTTCCCGCCGTCCGGGCGCCCCGACGACGAAGATCCCGCCGGTGCGGCCGCCTGGGCGGGCATGACCAACGACGACCGGCACGCGGTGAACGTCGCGTTCGTCAACGTGGGCAAGGCGCTTGCGGCCTACGAGCGCAAGCTCATTTCGCGCCGCGCGCCGTTCGACGTCTTCGTCGAGGGACTCCTCGAGGGCGACGCCGAGAAGCTCACGGCGCTTGACGAATCGGCGCAACGAGGGCTCAAGCTGTTCGTCGGCCGCGCGAATTGCCGCGAGTGCCACGCGGGGCCGAACTTCTCGACCGATTCGTTTCACTCGAACGGCGTTCCGCCCACCGACGGCGGCGCGCCCGCCGACGCGGGGCGTTACGAGGGCATCGCGCGCGTCAAGCAAGCCGACTTCACCGCGGGGGGCCGGTACAGCGATGCCGGCCCGGAGGCGCGCGCCGCGGCGCTCGACAAGGTCCAGTCCCTCGTGCGCGACACGGAATTGTGGGGCACGTTCAAGACGCCGACGCTGCGCAACGTCGCGCTCTCGGCGCCGTACATGCACCAAGGGCAGGTCGCGACGCTCATGGACGTGCTGCGGCACTACAACACGCTCGAGAACTCCGTGCTCACCGGACTCCACGCGGAGAAGGTGCTGACGCCGCTCGGGCTCACGGACGACGAGCTGGCGGACCTCGAGGCGTTCCTGCATGCGTTGACGGACGAGGCGATCGATCCGGCGCTGAGGGGGCCGCTGGACGACTGAGGCCGAACACCTACCGGCCGTGCGGGGGAGGCACGTCCGGTTGCTTCGTCCGCTCGTAAGCGCGTCGCTCGTTTTGGCTGGTTACCAGGTCACCCAATTTGATTTGTCATGAACCCAGGCTGGCATCCTAGATAATTCTTCATCAGTTGGGGGGCCGGTTAGACGTTTGGGACCGTCTTTTGTGATTGCAATCGTGTGTTCGAAATGCGCACTCGCCTTGCCATCGCTTGTAACCAGAGTCCAATCATCCTTGAGGCAAACGACATCTTTGACACCTATGTTCACCATGGGCTCCACCGCCAAAACGACACCCGGGCGGAGATCAAAATCGTCGGTTTCCAGCAACGACTTGCTATAGTAGTTGGGAACTTGGGGTGCTTCATGGAGATTTTGCCCAATGCCGTGCCCCACCATGTCTTCGACGACTGAGAATCCGGCGTCCTTGACGAATTTCTCCATTTCAATCGCGATTTCGCTCCACATCGTTTTACTGCCCATCAGCTCAATGGCCAAACTCAAGACACCCTGGGTAACTTCAAGCAATTTTCTTTTGGAGTGATCAATTTCCCCGACAGCATGAGTCACCGCCGCATCACCACACCATCCATCGAGTCGACAGCCCGTATCAAGGCTGACAATGTCGCCTTCTTCGATCCGTCGGCTCCCAGGAATCCCGTGGACAATCTCCTCATTTACGGAAATACAAGTTTCAGCCGGAAACGGCGGTGTTCCGTAGTTTAGAAACAACGGGGTTGCATCGTATTCTGCAAACGTTGACCGGTACACTTCATTTAGTTCGCCTGTCGTCACACCCGGTTCAAGAATTCGAGCCGCCGCTTGGTGCGCTTGCCAAACCAGTAACCCGGCAGCCCTCATTTTTCTGATTTCTCGCGGTGAACGGAGGATCCGTTTGACGTCTGGCATCTTTGATTCGAATCTTGATGGGTCTTTCAAGCGTGCGCGGGTTTCTTTTTGGGTTTATAGATTTCGGTTGCAGTTCCAAAGAAGACTTCTGCCGAATTCATCATTGTTTCGCCAAGCGTCGGGTGTGCATGAACCGTCTCAGCGATGTCTCGCACAACGCAGCCCATTTCGATGGCAAGAGTCGCTTCCGCAATCAATTCGCCCGCACCGGCTCCAACGATGCCGCAACCCAGCAGGCGTTCGGATTCCGGATCAACAATCCATTTGGTTAATCCTTCTGTGCGTCCGAGCGCTTGTGCTCGACCACTTGCCGCCCATGGATAACTGCAAACTGTGTGATTTATGCCGTCACGTTTTGCTTCTTCGACCGTCAATCCAGCCCATGCGATTTCCGGATCGGTAAACACGACGGCCGGAATCGCTCGTTTATCGAATACAGTCGCATGTCCCAGAATCACTTCCACCGCATGCCGACCTTCGTGGTTGGCCTTATGAGCCAACATCGGTTCGCCGGCCGCATCGCCAATCACGAAGATATTGGGTTCGGCAGTTCGGAGGTGCTCATCGTGAACCAGAAAACCACGTTGATCGGTTTGAATTGCTGTGTTTTCAAGGCCGATATTGTGAGTACTCGGGCTGCGCCCAACGGAAATCAACACGCGGTCATATTGTTCTGTGCCAAATTTGCCAGGCCCTTCGTAAGTGACTTCCACTTTGTCACCACGCAGAGCAAGACCTCCGACTTTCGTGTTGAGGAAAATCCGGTCTTCAAACAAGGTTTTCAGCCTACGGGCCAATGGACGTACCAGATCGCGATCGGCACCCATCAACAATCCATCTAAAAGCTCGACCACACTGACTTTGGTTCCAAGATTTGCGTAGACCGTCCCCATTTCAAGTCCGATGTAACCGCCACCCACGACAAGCATGGTCTCGGGGATATCGACAAGGTTGAGCGCCCCCGTTGAATCCATCACTCGATCGGAGCCTACATCGAAGGCTCCCGGCATCGCCGGCACACTTCCTGTTGCGACAATGCAATGGTCGAACGTGATTTGTTTTCCATCCGGGATCGACGGATCGTCGCCTTCAAGTGAGATCGTTTTGTTATCCGCAAATTTTGCCCAGGCATTGATGACGGTCACTTTGCGGCTCTTAGCCAATGAGCCGAGTCCGCCCGAAAGCGTGTCGATCACCTTTTCTTTGCGAGCTCGCAATTGATCAATCGCGATGTTGGGCGAACCGAACGTCACACCCCAATCGTGATTCAGTTCTTCAACCTCCGTAATGACTCGGGCCACATGCAATAACGCCTTGGAGGGAATACAACCGCGCAGCAAACACGAACCGCCCAACCGCCCTTCCGCCTCGATTAGCACGACATCCATGCCTTCGTCAGCGGCCAGAAATGCGGCTGCATAGCCACCCGGACCACCACCTATAACAACCAGTTGCGAATGCATCTTGTTTCCTTAGAAAAAAACGGCCAGCCACAAGTGACTCGCCGTGATAGCTTTCGTCCAGGTGCAAATCTCAACAACGAGAGTCGGTTATCGTGACAAGAATTCGACGACCGTGTTCGCATCAACCGGAAGACTGATGTCGGATGGACCCGGCTTGCCAACAACATTCGCCGTTAATGTTTCAGAATCAAAGGTCACCCATTCAATGCCTTCGCCATCTACACCAACTTCACGAATCCCCTTGTACATCGTCAACAGGTTTGGGCGAGGTCGAACGGAAACCACGTCACCGGGACGAAGTTGAAAGGACGGCTTGTCGACCTTCACACCGTTAACGCGAAAGTGCCCATGGGCGATTCCCTGACGAGCCTGGGGGCGAGTTTTGGCCAACCCAACTCGACGGACAACGTTGTCCAAACGGTTCTCGCAAATCAGCAACAGGTTTTCGCCAGTGTTGCCCTTTTGACGTGTCGCGTTGTCAAAGTAACGACGCAGCTGTCGTTCGCCTAAACCGTAATAATGCTTGATCTTTTGTTTTTCCATTAACGCCGAACCATAAGTCGATGGCCGGCGAAAACGGGTGTGCATTCCAGGAGGTTGGTTTCCACGCTTTTCAAGCGCGCGAGAAGATCCTCCATTCTCGTAAATAAGTGTTTGCAGACGTCGGTTGACGCGCCCTTTCGGGCCGGTGTAACGTGCCATCTTCAATAGCTCCTAAAGCTGTTGGTGACTGTCGGTGATGGCTCTACGGATATCGTCACCCGACGAGGGCAGGCCATTTTCGTTTAAACTGCCCAGATTTTCGCGAAACAAAGGGATTTCGGCAAGGGGTAAAATTCGCCTGTTATTCCAGGCGGACGCTTTGTCTCAGCTCGGTATCAAGAAGTCTTGATCACTACACGTTGAACCCCGCTTTTTTATCAAGAGAGACAATCTTACGGGCCCAGGCACCGATCGATTCTCTGACGCAGATCTTCAACGAGAATCTCGCGAATCAAAAAGCGTTTTTGCGACGAGATTTCTCCTGAAATCAACTCGACCTGCGACATTCGCAGATTCAATTGTCTGCAGATCACGGCTCGAAGAGCCTGGTTGGCTTTTCCCTTTTCGGCGATTTGCGTAACACTCACCTTTAAAGCTCCGTTCTGCTCCCCTTTGATCCGGTTTTGTTTTGAACCGGGTTGGGCTCGAACCGGCAGGATCACACCTAGTTCATGGGCTTCAAGCTGGATCAATCGCGTTCTCCCGCTTTCAAACCAGTTGGCGTCGTGTCGCCCTTTCGATTGCCTCTTCCGCGTGGCTGACCAATTCCTCGGCACGCGAAAATTTCTTGTAAACTCCGAGGGGAATCGAACCATTTAGCTTGCCAAATCTCTCACGATCGACCGGTCGATCTGGCAGCTCGCGAATGAATAGACCGCTGATCTGGTTGGGAAACTTGTTGTAAATCTTCCCATAGAGTTCCGGATCCTTTTCTCCCGAGTCACCGATAAGAATGAACTTTCTCTCCGGAAGATTTTTGACGATCGTTTTGATCGCGGACACTTTGCCTTTGCGACGAATGATGAGCACCTTTTTCAGCAGCTGATCACGCAAACGGAAACTCCGCAGATGAAGCGTCCCCGAAGGGAACCCCTCGTCAATTTGCATTTGCAGTAACGAATCATAAAGCTGCCATGGACTCGAGGAGACATAATGAAAATCGATTCCTCGCTGAGCCCAGTCTTGATAGACCCCAGCCATGCCATCGACGCCGCGGAATTCCCGCAAAAAAGTATTCGCCAACAGTTCCCGCCGATCCGTCACAAAACTCTCTTTGATCGTATCATCAATATCCGAAATGACGCTCGTCCCTTTTCGCTCAAGCAGATAGACCCTGCCTTCGGCCGCTGGAACTGCAGGATCATTAGTGGACACTTGAAACTGAACCGATCGTTTGCCGAACGAATCGACTTCGGTCATTCGCTCCACAACATCATCCGGGACGCTAAGCCAGGATTGAAAATGACCGTTGCGGCGAGTTTTCTTTTTCAGTCGAAATCGACGCCCATCCAGTTTCACGTAGATCTTCACGCGATGTTCGGCGTCAGACAGAAACGGTTTGACTCGATAATGAAACAAATCACCGCTGGTTTCAGCAGCCGATACCTGCATTGCATTCCGCAACATCCGTAAAATCATTCGCTTCCGCATATTGTATTCGTCAGGTGGCTGAAACGCGCAACCGGAAATGCGCAGCTTCCAATTGCCAGTTTCGCTTTGCAAACCGTATCCCGGATAGGCGACTAGTCGAACTCGTTCCACGCTTAATTTGCTGATGTCAGCAATCTCTAGAGACAGTTTTATTAACAGAGAGTTTTCGCCAATGAATTGACCTTCTTTTTATAGAATCAAAATTAGATACTGCGATCTCGAGAGTTGCTATCCCCAAATCCCCCATCCTTCGTAATGCGCACAAAAAAAGCGGCTGTTTCCAGCCGCTTGCATTACGTTTTTGGAGCTGATTTTAGTCCCACCACCACTGACCTTCAGCAAGTTCGCTCAGATCGACACCCTGCTTGACCGCACTGATTTCGCCTTTATCGTCGGTCTTCATTCGATCGGGTGACAAAGCGACTCGGGGTTGAATATTAACACCGCCGCCGATCGGGGTCATAAAGTAACGACCCTTCCAAACCGCATTGATGGCTGGAGCAACTTGTTTCGGAGCGTCGTAAACCTCGACTGGGATTTTGGATTCATCACCAAATAATTCCATTTTCCAGCCAGCCTGGCCGTAGAAATCCATTTCTTGAATGAACGCGGCAACGATCGAAATGTCGATTACATTGCGTAGCTCCGCATACAAAGGAGCTTTCTCACTCAGTTCGTCGTACATCTTCGTAAACGAATTGCAGAAGTTTTTGCTGGCGCGGTTGACTCCGCCCGTGCGTTTACGAGTTCCGTCATTGGCAACACTCTCATCTTCACCAACCAGTTTGACTCCGTCACCGACCAATTCCATCCCGGTTTCGTCTTCGCTGATGCTCACGCACTCGTAATTTGGTTGGAAGAACCATCGCTGTAGTGAACTCTTGGCAACCGAAGTGGGCGTTGCCTTTTCGATGAAGCTGGTAATTCGGACGGGTGGGTTTTCCAGCCCGATCCCGATCAATTTCATATGATAGTCGGCGTCGACCATGACTCGGGCAAAGTGAGTATTAGGCGAGATACCTTTGACCGTAATGTTCTGCATGCCCAACGCCTGTTGGAACATGTTGACAACGCCGGCCGCATCGCCCGGTTGGAAGCGGTGTTGAACCTGCGCGTAGGCTTGCTTCATGCGCAGCAAGCCTTCTTGGGTTGGATCAATCGAACAACTAATCACGGGTGGATGGCTACCATCGGGGCCGAACGCCCGCAGCGCGACGATCAGGTCTTGCAAATGTAATGTTGCCTGACCAGATCTAAGACCAACAACTCGATTTTGACTGTTGACAAAAAATCCTTCAGCCGGACCGCCGATCACAATATCTTGGGTTTCTGGAAAATAAAAGACATGCGTGATTCGGTTCAAACCGGCGAGATATTTCATTTCTGGAGGAAGCGGCTTACCTTCGTCGATCAACTTTTGGGCTTCGCGTTCCATGCGAGTCAGCGAAATCCAACGCATTTTGCTTTTCGCACGCAAGTCTTTGTTCATACTCGCATGTGCTGCTTCAGCACGCTGCTGATCAAAAGCACGATTGCCACCAAACAATGCGCGCGAGCGCAATGTTCCAGTTGCGTCAATTTCGACACCGCCCGTTCCCGGGTCGTCTTGACCCGCGCCTCCACCAGGACCACCAGGGCCACCTTGGGCGTGAGCTGAATTTGCTATGAGTGCCATGCCAAGTATTGCTGTAAACACGGCGAGTTTGTGCATGATCCGACCGGCCATTAAACCTGTTCTCCTATCCGTCGCGGCTTTCATTTGACTATCCCAAAAATCGAACCCAAGCCCCCCGAAAATGCCCCGGCTGGGTTCATTGTGCATTGCGGTATCTGTACTCAATGGTAATTGCGTCGTCCCACGGGAGCAAGGAAAACCACACTAAACCCGCAGGAAGAAACAGCCCGATTTGGCCCAACCCCGAAAATAACGGTTTTGCCGAAAAAGTGACCCTATTCCGCTCCGCATTCCGTATTCCGCATTATTCCATTCCCATTTCTGCCATGATCAGTTTCATGTCGTTCCAGACATGCTTCTTCGCATCGGGGGATCGCAACAGATAAGCGGGATGATAGGTCGCCAAAACACGGCTGCCACGCCATTTGTAAAATTGCCCACGGAGTCGGCCAATCGACTGCTTGGTATTCAAAAGCGTTTTCGCCGCAATACTGCCCAAGCAACAAATAAACTCGGGCTGCAAAATCTCCAACTGTCGAATTGAAAAATCGCAACAGTTCCGCAATTCGAGTTCGAGAGGATTTCGATTGCCGGGAGGACGACACTTGAGCGTATTTAGAATGTAAACCTCTTCCCGCGAGAGTTTCATCGCTTCAATAATCTTGGTCAAAAGCTGCCCCGCCGCGCCCACAAACGGCTCGCCTTGGCGGTCCTCATCAGCACCCGGAGCTTCGCCCAGAAACACCAGTCTCGGATGAACCGCACCAACTCCAAACACGGTTTGTTTCCGGGTCGCAGCCAATTCAGGGCAAGCCGTACATCCGGCGACCTCCTGTTGAATTACCTCAAGCTGCGTCGCACGCTCTTCAACGGGTACACCGGGACCATAGTTTTCTGCCGGCGGAAACAGGGCACCTCCTGCATATCCGGCCACTGGGATTTCGGACGGCGTCGGTTGCCTGGTCGCATTTTTCTTCGCCGGGCGTGCAGCCTTCTGAACGTTCGGCGGGGAAACATATTTCGTTTTGGATGCAGGTCGTTCAGCGACGATTGATGGAGCCGTATTCTGAGTCTTGGGTTTCTCCAATACCAATCCCGGAAATTTCAGCTCGTCCGTCGATTTTGGCAGCTCCGCAATCCCTGCCGATTTCAGACTGACTAGCCGCTGATGAATTGCTCTGGCGACATTGTCCGGGACGAATGGCCGACCGGTTCGCTGGTCGGATAGAGAATCTTTTCCAGAATCTGACATGCTTGAATTTTCCGATGTATCGCTCGAACCGATTGTCCGTTACGTTTGACAATCCAGAACCATTTGAAAGAATCTTGGCTTGGTTCGCCAGTCAACCAGCCGTATTAATTGCTGCGGAACCAATTGTTCCCTGACAATATCGCGGATTGGGAGGCGAGGCTCCTGCAGAGGCGTGAACTACCAAGCAATTCTCGGCTTAGCAGGAGCTTCGCCCTCCCGAACATGTTCCCAATTGCGGAAGTCATAATTGAATCTGGCTTGAGTCCGTAAAAAATCGTCATCACAAGTACTCCGAATCGTTCTAATGCCCATTCCTCAAGTTTCAATTGTCGGTCGCCCGAACGTCGGCAAGTCCAGTATTTTTAACTGGCTGGTGGGACGGCGTCTCGCAATTGTCGACGACATGGCCGGGGTGACTCGCGACCGCATGATTCATTTGCTCCAGCATGACGATCGTTATTTCGAGATCGTTGATACGGGCGGAATTGGGATCAATGACGTCGATGAGTTGGATAAGGAAATCGAAGCTCAGATCGAGGTCGGTATTCAGGGCGCCAACCTGTTGATGTTCGTTGTTGACGCCAAAGACGGTGTCACCGCCTTGGATCGAACCGTCGCCAGGAGGCTGCGGACTCTCGAGAAGCCTGTTCTTCTGGTCGCCAATAAATGCGATGGCGATAACTGGGAAGTTCACGCAAACGACTTTTTCTCGCTTGGGTTGGGTGAAGCGATTGTTGTTAGCGCCAAAAACAATCGACACAAGAGCAGACTATTCGCTGGGATTACCGAAAACCTTCCGTCGCAAAGCGAGATTGACGAAAGCGAAACGGCTCGCCCCGAGATGAAGTTTGCGATCGTCGGAAGACGCAACGTTGGTAAGAGCACGTTCATCAACACGCTGGTTGAATCCGAACGCATGATCGTCAGCGAAGTTGCCGGGACAACGCGTGATAGCGTCGATGTTCGATTTGAAATCGATGGAAAAACGATGGTCGCGATCGACACCCCCGGTCTTCGTCGCGGGAAAAGCGTCAAAACCGATATCGATTTTTATGGAACCCATCGGGCCCACCGTTCGATTCGCCACGCAGACGTCGTGTTGGTCATGTTCGACGCCAGCAAACGCATTAGCAAGGTTGAACGAAAACTGTGTACCTACATTGAAAATCTGTACAAACCTTGCATCTTCGTCGTCAACAAATGGGACTTGATGATGGAGCACGAGATGCCAACGCAACGCTGGGCCGACTACATTCGTGACAATTTCAGCACGATGTGGAATGCTCCGATTGCATTTGTGACGGGCCAGACAGGGCAAAATTGTAAGCGGATGCTAAATCACGCGCAGATGTTGTTCAAGCAGTCGCGGTCTCGAATCAGCACGCCTCGTTTAAATAAGATTATCAAAAGCGCATTGACGCATCACCCGCCACCGATGTCTAACCGTCGGCGCCCAAAAATCTATTATGCCGCCCAGATCGGAATTCAACCGCCCACGATCATGTTGAAATGCAGCGATCCGAATTCGTTTCCCAAGACCTACCGGCGATACTTACTCGGCGTGCTCCGCGATTCGTTGGATTTTGGAGAAGTGCCAATTCGCCTGGTATTGGAAAAACGCAGTCAAACCGATCCGAACGAAGTCTTGAATGATCCCGTGATTAAGTCGCCATCTCGCGGTGGCGAATCGTGATTTGACGGCCAAATCGGTGACGAATGGCCCTGCGGCTTTGGCAATCGTCAACAATTCCACCAGCCCGCTAAATTTTCTTGCCAAAACGTTGGTTAGGTGCTTGTGTCTTATTAACGGTTTTGTTGAAATCGGGCCATCAAAAGCTGAATGTTAAGCGTTCGTTTAACGCAATACCCTTGAGGCTGAGTTCGGAAATGATTGTTGGCGTTCCTAAAGAAATAAAAAAAGACGAATACCGGATTGCGATGCTGCCCGTTGGCGTCCACGAATTAAGAAACCACGGGCACGAAGTACTTATCCAAAAAAGCGCAGGTCTCGGTTCCGGACTCACCGATGAACAGTATGCGGCCGAAGGGGCCGAATTGGTTGACTCGGCGAAAGAGATTTTTGATCGTTCCGACATGATCGTGAAAGTCAAGGAACCGCTCCCCGCGGAATGGCCACTGATTCGAGAAGGCCAGATTCTTTTTACCTATTTTCATTTCGCTGCCAGCCGTGAACTGACTGAAGCGATGCTCAAGTCAGGTTCGACCAGCGTCGCCTACGAAACGCTCAGTGGCCCTAACGGGTCTCTGCCATTGCTGACTCCGATGAGCGAAGTCGCCGGACGACTTAGCATCCAGGAGGGTGCTCGTTTTCTTGAGCGACCTCAAATGGGCCGCGGAATTCTACTCGGCGGGGTCCCTGGCGTCGCACCGGCGCATATTACGATCATCGGCGGCGGAGTAGTTGGAACCAACGCCGCAAAAATCGCGGCTGGTTTTCAAGCGGACGTGGCCATCCTTGATGTCAACATGGATCGGCTTCGCTATCTTGATGATATCATGCCGGCCAACGTCAACGTGCTTTTCAGTGACCGCAACACAATCCGTGAGGAACTGGTTTTGGCCGATCTCGTGATTGGCGCCGTTCTGATTCCTGGAGCCAAATCGCCCAGCCTCATTTCGCGCGAAGACCTGAAGATCATGAAAGCGGGGAGCGTGATTGTTGATGTCGCCGTCGACCAGGGTGGCTGCGTCGAAACCACTCGCCCGACGACTCATAGCGACCCCGTTTTCGTCATCGAAGATGTCGTGCATTACTGTGTTGCAAACATGCCGGGCGCCGTCGGTCGCACAAGCACATTTGCGCTTTGTAATGTCACGTTGCCGTGGGCGATCAAGATCGCAAATGGCGGAGTTTTATCTGCTGCATCAAACTCCAAGCCGCTTCAAGATGCGGTCAATATCCACGCAGGAAAAGTAACCTACGAACCGGTCGCCCAAACGTTTGATATGGATTTTACGCCACTTTCGGCGTAGTAGAATTAATACCGACACGAAAATCTTAGTCTTAATCGTCGTCGTAATCCAAAAACGCATGAGACGGACAGGGACTTTGATTAAGAAACAGGATTGCGAGTACGATTACGATTACGATTACGAGTACGATTACGATTACGATTACGAGTACAACTAAAAATAAGATTTTTGGCGATTTGCACTTCAACCCTTAGAAATGTTTAAGATATGAGTGAAAACAATCCAGTCGTTGGGATCGTGATGGGCAGTGATAGTGACTGGCCCAAGATCAATGCGGTTGCCGACGCGCTAAACGAGTTTGGCGTGGCTTTTGAAGTCAATGTTATGAGTGCCCATCGAACTCCGCATGTCGTTGCCGATTATGCAACGTCAGCCGACGAACGAGGTATCAAAGTCCTTATCGCTGCAGCCGGTGGTGCAGCTCATCTGGCCGGTGTCGTCGCCGCTCATACGTCGTTGCCCGTAATCGGTTTGCCCGTTCCAACCAAAGAACT
>JAHEJI010000226.1 GCA_024638965.1 Planctomycetaceae bacterium | reverse complement strand
ACCACCGGCGATCACGTTGTGATGGCGGGCCAAGTTGGCATTGGGGATCACATTGACATTGGTAACAACGTCACGTTGATCGCCAAAGCGGGAGTAATGAAAGACATCGAAGAAAACCAAGTCCTTGCTGGCGCGCCGGCAATACCCGTAAAGAGGTTTTTTCAGCTGACGGCGGTTCATGCAAAACTACCTGAAATGCGCAAACAGCTGAAAAAGCTAACTCAACAAATCGAAGAACTTCAACAACAGGCCTCCCAATTTTCGGCCCACAGTGATGCAGCCTGATGAGCGTGTCGAACTCTGTAACAACTTCAAAGAAAATCGGCTTGGTCGCAGGTTGGGGCCGGTTTCCAATCGTCGTGGCCAAGGCCTTGAAGCAACAGGGATTTCAAGTCTATTGCATTGGCGTTCGTGGTCACGCGGACCCGGTGCTGGCTGAAATCTGTGACGATTTCAGAATCTCCGGTTTAGCAAAAACTGGCGCGCAGATTCGATATTTTCGAAGCAGGGGATGCAATAATGCGACGATGGCCGGCAAGATATTCAAAACGATTCTATTTGAGAAGTCTGCCCTGATTCGTCATCTACCCGATCTCGGCTTTTTACGTTGTTTCTTTTCCGTATATGCAACTAGGAAGAATGACCGTCGCGATGATACTTTGTTGACATTGATTACTGATTATTTTTCGCAAAAAGGAGTCAATTTTTTGCCCGCCACCGAATTCGCACCGCAACTGCTCGTCTCAGCAGGAACCCTAACCAAGAACAGCCCATCCCCAAATGAGATCAAAGACATTCAATTTGGTTGGGAAATGGCTAAAGAAATGGGACGATTTGATATTGGCCAAAGCGTCGTCGTCAAAGACAGGGTCGTGATGGCGGTAGAAGCAATTGAAGGTACCGACGAATGCATCAAACGAGCCGGTCAGCTGTGCGCCGGCGGCAGGTTCACGGTTGTCAAAGTTGCCAAACCAAATCAGGACATGCGATTTGACGTTCCCACGATCGGTGTTGGCACAATCGAAACCATCCATCATGCCGGCGGCAAAATTCTTGCGATCGAGGCTGAAAAGACCATCGTGCTGGATCAGGAACAAACCGTTTCAACCGCCAATCGACTCGGAATCAAAATCGTAGCAATGAAAGATTCAGAGATCGCCCACGCTGCGGCATGAATAAAATGTATAACCGTTTTCAGCTGATTTTGGCAAGTAAAATCACTAGTCCGTCGTTTACATCCTCAGAGGTTGGCACTCGTTCAACGGCATCTTGCTGCCGTGGCTCGCGCAAAGACGCCAAGTCGCAAAGAAGAATTGGCAAAGTAAATGCTTACTTCGCGGCTGGGCGCGAAAATCCTCCTACTTGTTATCAACCAATCCGTTAACGAGTCGCGTGATGCCATCTTTGATTAGTGGACTGCCGAAATTGATCAGCAAACCAAGCCTCATATCTGTTAGTTTCAGATAAGTTAAAACTTGCTTGCGATGGACTGGCGCGGTTGTTTCAATAGATTTCAATTCCAGAATTAATTTATTCTCAATGATTAAATCCGCCCGAAAACCAACGTCAAAAACTAGTTCATCGTAAGCGACTGGGATATCAAATTGCCGTAAGACCTGCAGCCCCCGCTTTTTTAGCTCGTACTCCAGAATGGTCTCATAAACTGACTCAAGCAGACCCGGTCCAAGCCGCGTGTGGATTTGCTAACTAGCATCAACAACAATTTTGGCAATTTCATTTTCTGTCATTTTGCTCTCCAACAATAAAAAAAATGTCAATTGTCTCGCGATGAGTTGCCAGATCTTGGAACAGCGCCATCTCGCGAATCATGGAATGTTATTTTGTACACTATCAATGGGGGAAATCTACCAAATCCGACATTTTTTTGACTTCGAGCTGCGTTTATCTGTCACCTAAGCGATTTACGCGTGTCCGCACCGTACCAATCCATCAATGCAAGCAACAAATTCCGACCAAATGCCCAGTTTTATTGGGCGTTAGCATTCCCGAGCTTCGCCAAAATACTCCGACCCACTCGGCGTGGCCCATTGAACGGCATTTGCCAATACACGCTTGATTTCGAGTTGATGGTAGATGGGATACGTCTCGTGTCCGGGTCGGAAATAAAAGACTTTTCCTTTTCCGCGCCGCCAGGTACAACCTGATCGAAAGACTTCCCCGCCTTCGAACCAGCTGATAAAGATTAGCTCGTCCGGCTGGGGGATGTCAAAGAACTCGCCGTACATTTCAGCTTGAGGAATCTCGAAATGTTCGTTGTCGATACCGGCTGCAATCGCGTGTGAAGGATCGACAACCCAGACCTTTTCGCGTTCGCTCGCCTCACGCCATCGAAGCATGCATCCAGTGCCCATCAATCGTTGAAAGATCTTTGCAGCATGAGCCGAGTGAAGGCCGATCAATCCCATTCCGGCGAGAACTCGCCCTTGAACTCGCTCGACAATCGCATCGGCAACCTGATCATGAGCCAGATGTCCCCACCAGAGCAAAACATCAGTCTGATCAAGTGCGTCATCCGTGAGACCGTGTTCTGGTTGATCAAGAGTCGCGGTACGAATCTCAACTGTTTCGCCAAGCAGTTCGACTAAGCCATCTTTGATCGCATTGTGGATGCCGTTGGGATAAATCGCAGCCACCTCCGGCGTCTTCCGTTCATGAACGAATTCGTTCCAAATCAAAACTCGAATCATCGTTGCCGCCATGGGTAGATTGGTTTCACAGAGAAAAAACGAAATAGAAGCGAGATCAAATCAAACAGCCGAATGGGTTTCAACTTTTCAATAACTCGGGTAATGCCTGATGAGCCTGTCCGCGAGTCATCACCTTGTCGAATCCGGCAGCGTTAGCTTTTTCCAGCAGGGCACCTTCTACGTGTTGAGCATAGGCGATAGTTTGGGGCCGATTTGATTCGGCCAGATCCTTGAGTCCCTCAACCAACTCATCGATATCCAGACCTTCTGACTGTAAATCGATGATCAAAACCTCGACTTCGTTTTCATGGATAACAAGGGCGGCACGTTCCCATGAAGCCACAAATTTGAACTTGTGACCCGCCGCTCTCGACGCCGCACTCGCGTTGGACGACATCATTAGATCTTGGGTAATATGAACAACCATAGCTGCTTTCAAACTCGATTCGTTGTCTCTTCAGCTGAGATTCTATACTGATAGCACTCTGTCACCTAGCTGCGTACAACAGGCTAACGTCAATCGTCGACATGTCATTTTCCGATCTGGAAGGCGACGTTTTTTGCTTCTGTTGACGTTGTGTCGAGCCGCAGGAGTCTGTACTTTCCGCCTTCCGCTATTCGCAAATCAAGGATGATTCGTATGACGGCAATGATGGCAGCTATCGTTTTCATGATGAAGCAAAAATATTTAGTCGCGACGTCTGCGTTTGTTGTGACATTGGGCATGACTGACGCTTGCGCTGCGATGCAAGCCAATCAACAGACGACACCCACAAATCGACACGCTTACACGGACAACGCGGGCAATCAGGCCGAATCGCAACCAGCTCGACTTCAGAAGCCTGCCGCCAAAAAAATTACTTTGACGGGTCGGTTTCATCTGGTCGCAGGAACCCGTCATGGCGTTTTGATTTTGAGAACCGAGATTTCCGACGGCAACCACATCTACTCCTTGACTCAAAAAGGCAGTCCTCCGCCCTCTAAGATCAGCGTTAAAAAATCTAGTCAATTTCGGATCGAAGGAACCTTCAGTTCTGACCGACATCCCAAAGTTGTGGCATTTGATCCGCTCTTCCAGAACCGGTTGGAAAAGCACTCAAAGCTCGTTCAATTCTTCGTCCCCATCGAGATTGGTCCGGGAATTGATCCGGCTCAAGTCAAACCCGAAATCATTTTTGACGGCCAAGTTTGTTCCGACGAGGGCATTTGCGTGCCAATCCAAGCCATGAAAACTGTCGCTGTATTCGCGGGCTTTTACGCGAATCAAGCTCAAAAGCAATCAGATTCACAATTCCGCAAGCGTTGAGTTTCGTATACTCGTACTGTAACTTGGTTGGAGACAAGTTAGTTAAGCGGAAAGCGGCCAACTAATCGGCGAGCCTCAAAATGCCGATTATGCAAGTAGAGCCGATTTTCTACAATTGGTATAATATCAGACAATTCGACACGTCGATAACGGTTGCTCTAATCGTCCCTAATTGAAGGCGTAAGTCCTTGGCATATGCTGCGTCATCGTACAAGACGTAACTGCAAACGAGTAAAATTCGATGAAGCTATCCAAATCCGCCATTGTCATTGCATTCCTGTTGCCTTGGCTGCTCATCCCCGTCGTTCCGACAAACGTCGTCGGCCAGAAGTTGCTGATGCAAGAGGAATTGGGTGAGGACTTCGGGAATGAGAATTTCGTGCAGGACCCCGTAAAAGCTTCCGCATGGTTTCGGCTGAAGCAGAATTCGCGCGAGGGTGTGATCAACCTGAAAGCGGAAATCGCCGAGAACTGGCATGTCTATTCGGTGACTCAGCCGAAAGGCGGCCCTCTGCGGGCAAAAATCATCTTGCCTGAGTCTGAAGAGTATGAGCTGACCGGTGATTTTGAACCGGATGCGGATCCGCATGTGGTTGAGAAAGATGATGTATTCGGAATTCGTGTTGAATATCACGAATCTCAAGTCGTCTGGTCGGCACCAATCAAGTTGGCCTCAGGAGTTGATCCTGCAAAGCTCAATCTAAAACTGAGATTTCAGGGCCAAACTTGCGTCAAGAACGAAAAGGGAGAAACCGGTGCCTGTTTGCCTCTATCGGAAACCGTGCCAGTATCATTCGATGGTTTCGACGCGGCTCCGGTCGTCGCTGCCAAATTCAAACCCGAAAACAGCCACCTGCTGTTGTCTGGAAATGTTCGACGGGTTGATGGGCCGGGAAAACTGAAGCCCGGCGATCGACTGGTTCTAAAGATTACGGCTGAGCCAACAGATGATTATCACGTCTACGCCTACGAGGCCACGAAATCGGAAGATAGTGACAGCAATCCGACCCTGTTTGCCATTACAAAAAGGAACAATTGGGAAATCGGCGGACCGACCATCTCTGATGAAATTATTACGACGACAGAAGCAGGAATTACGCTGAATTATCATGAGGATCCCGTAACTTGGAAGTTCAGTGTGACAGTTCCTGCTGACGCTGAAAACAAAACCTATTCGTTGGCGGGCGTGATGGGTTTTCAAACGTGCACAACCGGTTGTGACTTTCCTGATGCGGTTAAATTTTCGGTTGGTTTGCCTGTTGGCGAAGAACTCAAATCCGTTCCGGTGAAGTTTGTCTCCGAGGGCGATTACAATAGCGTCGTTGAAACGGCGAACCAGGCGCTGGAAAAGCCGCCTTCTCCTCCTGGCGAAGACAGTGTCGTGGAGAAACTGGATCAGGCTCCGGTCCTGGAGGACACACCGGAAGAAATCGCCGAGATGGCAAAGCTCTACGATCCCGACGAGAAGGTCAGATATCTCCTGTTGGGTGATCTTGATGCTAATCCGGTTGGCTCGGGAGGCACGAGTTCGTCAGAGCCAACGACGTTTTGGACGGCACTGATTGGTGCATTTCTGGGTGGCATGATCTTGAATTTGATGCCTTGTGTTTTTCCGGTACTTGGCTTGAAAGTCATGGGCTTCGTCAAACAAGCCGGTAGCGATCCTCGAAAAATCCGTATGCACGGAATCGCGTTTGCTTTCGGATTGGTTGTCTCGATGTGGGTTCTTGCTGGAATTATTCTGACGATCAAAGTTTCATTTGGCCAGGACATCAACTGGGGCGCCCAAATGGGCAACCCGTATTTTGTTGTCGGGATCATTGTTCTGCTGTTTTTGCTTGGTTTGAACATGGCCGGTGTTTTCGAAATCGGAACATCACTGACACGCGTCGGAGGCAGCCTCAAAAGCGAGAAAGGTTATTCTTCATCATTCCTTTCCGGTGTCTTGACCACCTTGATTGCGACTCCTTGTTCGGGCCCGTTTCTGGGAGCAGCCATGAGTTACACGTTGGCTCAACCAGCGATCACGGCGATGTTCTTGTTCACCATATTCGCACTTGGAATTGCGACACCCTATCTGTTGCTCTCCTTCTTTCCGGCACTTATCAGCAGGCTGCCTCGACCTGGCGCATGGATGGAGACGTTTAAAGTCACCATGGCGTTTGCCCTGTTTGCGGTGGTCGCGTTTTTTATGCAGGCGTTTGGAGGACAAACAGGGGTGTCTGGTCTTTCGTGGCTGGCAATGGCGCTAGTCGTCATTGGCCTGGCGGCGTTTTTCTACGGCAAGTGGTCCCCGCCGCATGTTAAGCCAAGCAAGAAATTCTGGTTCGGCTACTTGATGCCTGCCGTGATCGTTGCGGGCGGATTCTGGATGTGTTACGACGCGGCCAACCAAAGGCCCGATGGTTTGTCATCTCACAACATTGGCGGTCTTCAGTGGCAAAACTGGAATCCGGGCAAGATCGAACATTCGTTAGCCAACAACAAACGAATTATTTGGGTGGATTACACGGCCGATTGGTGACCGACCTGCAAAGTAAACGAGAAGCGTGTCTTCTCTAATGCCGAGGTCCGAGCGAAACTTGAAGAACTAAATGTGGAATTTGTGGTCGTCGATGATACCCTCCGCGAAGAGAGAATTGCCCGTGACCTTGCCCGTTCGAACCGTCATGTAATTCCAGTTAATCTGGTCTATCCTCCAAATTACCCGGAGGAACCAGCGATTCTGTTAGAGGAAATAATTTCACCGGCCGATGCTTTGAAAGCTCTCGCGCGGATGGAACAGATCGTCAACGGCGGCGAATCAAATGATTCACGGGTCGCCAAGAAATCGCTTTGAGAAGGAGAGCATGTTTCGAATTGAACAAATCCGGTTTTGATTGACCAAACTTCCTCCTTCGGAATTCCTTGTTCGTTGTTCGAGATTTGTTAAAGTCATCCTTGAACATCGAATGTCGAGCAAGGAATGATGAAGTCTTAAGTTAGCTCAAATTCGCAGTCTTTTACATAACCGGCCGGACTACCTGTTTTTTACCACAACGGACTTCTCTCCACGGCTGGCACGGCCGATCTGCCAGGTTTTGAATCCATTCTGTTCGACCATCCGGCGGATGCTCTCCGCGTAAAAAGGGCTCACGATCAATGCCAGTCCGATGCCCATATTAAACACGCGAAACATCTCGTCCGTTTCAACTTTGCCGAGCTTTTGTAACCATTCGAAAACGGGAGGTTGTTTCCACGACCGGGCATCAATTTCGATTTGCACGCCCGCAGGCATTATCCGTTCAATGTTTTCAGCCAATCCCCCGCCCGTGATGTGCGCGATGCCGTGTACTACATTCTTGACTTTGTAGTGGCCTAACACTTCTCGTACTGCTTTGGTGTAAATCAAAGTCGGTTCGATCAGAACGTCTCCGATCGTTTGTTCCCCACCATCCATCGAATCGGTCACCTTTTTGCCGGCCAGATCGAAAACGATTTTTCGCACCAGGCTAAACCCGTTGGAATGTATGCCGCTCGATCCAACTCCGATGACAACGTCTTCTTCCTGGATTGCTTTTCCGTCGATTAAATGAGCGCGTTCAACGACGCCAACGCAAAATCCAGCCAGGTCGTAATCGCCTTTTTGATATAAGTCCGGCATGATTGCGGTTTCGCCACCCAGCAGCGCGCAGTCGGCCGCCAAACAACCGTCGCTGATCCCGCGCACGATCTGTTCCAAAGTCACGGGATCGTCGTGACTCATGGCCACGTAATCGAGAAAGAATAATGGCTCCGCACCACAGCAAATGGCATCGTTGACACACATCGCGACGAGATCTATTCCGACCGTGTCGTGACGGCTCAGCATTTGAGCCAGCTTCAGTTTTGTACCGACGCCGTCCGTACAAGCAACCATCAACGGGTCTTTGTAATTGCGTCGAAAAAGCCGATTATCGAAGTCCAGTTGAAAGAGCCCTGCAAACCCACCGTCGAGTTGCCTGACCCGAGGAGAAAACGTTCGATGCATCAGCTGAGGCAGCCGTTTCATCGCTTCGTTGTATACGTCGAGGTCGACGCCGGAATCCTTATAAGAAACGCCAGTCATCGGGGTTTGGAAACCTCTAACGGTTGAGAATCAGCTGAATTTCAATGAAGTGACCAGTTTGTCCGATTGGCTGGAATCCGGCAACCGGACAAACTCATGCATCGTTTCGCGAGCCTAATGGGTTCGTCTTCATCCCAGAGGCTTAAGTTTTGCTGACTCCAACGAACCTAACAATGGTCACGAAAACATGGATTGCATTCCAGACTGTCACTTGTGTGATTTGTTTCAAGTTGGAATGGGCAAAACTCGAATTAAATCCAAATTAATCGGACTTGATTGCATTTTGACAGGCATCTTTTGCAGGTGCTCAAAACAGCGACGCACCCTGAAAACGAATCGCTGAATTCGCTCGAATTCGGCTACCCCAACCAAAAATTGAATTCGCACGAATCCAGCTACGTGGAACAAACAGGGATTGTCGTTAGAGAGGAAATCTCCAATGTTAATGCATATGCGTAAATCAAATCCAGAATCCCAATTCACGCACTTGCTGCCGTATGGCGCCGTGATACACGACCAAGGCGTACAATTCGTCGTGTTCAGCCGACATGCGACTGAAATGCGGTTGCTTCTTTACGATGAAGTCAATGATCGGGAGCCTGTCGAGATCATCAACTTTGATCCGCAGACCAATCGGTGGGGAGACATTTGGAGTATTTTTGTGCCGGGCACGGGTACCGGGCAACTTTACCATTTTCAGGCTTCCGGTCCACACGATCCAACCAAGGGCCTGATGTTTCATCACAATGCCCGTTTAATTGACCCGTACGCGAAAGCGCTCGCGGGAACGTTCCAGCCTGCAACCGATGGAATTATTCGTCCACCCAAATGCGTTGTGGTCGACGACCATTTCGATTGGGCAGGCGATCGGCACTTGCGCACTGAACTTTCGGAAACCGTCATCTACGAAATGCACGTTCGTGGATTTACCCAACACGAGTCCAGCGGCGTGGATGATCCAGGAACGTACCTCGGTGTCATCGAAAAAATTCCGTATCTGCAGTCCCTTGGTGTCACGGCAGTGGAGCTGATGCCAGTTCATGAATTTCCAATTCTGGCAAGCGATGGAAGTCAGCCGAAACGTACGAACTATTGGGGCTATGATCCGCTCGCGTTTTTTTCACCGCATCGCGGATACGCGTCCAGTCAATCTCCCGGCGCCCAAGTCGGTGAATTCAAACAAATGGTCAAAGCGCTTCACGAAGCGGGCATCGAAGTTATCCTAGACGTCGTTTTCAATCACACTTGCGAAG
>JAHEJI010000287.1 GCA_024638965.1 Planctomycetaceae bacterium | reverse complement strand
TTTTGCCAAACGACTCAGGGTACTCGGTCGCACCAAGGGGCAACGCTACGGGACGATTCGGAAAGCACATATCACGACGTCCTGCCGCAAGTTTGATCTGTTCGGTGATTGGTTTCTCTTCCGCAATCCAAAACTCGTTTATGACATCTTCAAACAGAACCAAAAGGCCGTAGATGAGCTCTACTACAACGTCCGCGCGACATCGGCGGAAAATACAAAGTAGCGATCGCGTCCAGTGCTTGCAGCCGCCGGTCGTTTTGGTCGGACACGAATGTGCTTCTAAGCCAAAGCTAAGCCGGAACGAGCTTTTGCAAGGTCAAGAAAAACTTCCGGAACTTCAATGGCAAACACTGCGTATTTGCTGTTTGTTTGAACATGAGGCAACACAGATAACTGAGAATCTTTGTGTTTCTCTGTTTCTGTTCGTGGGACGGTCGGGAGACCGCCCCACAACTGGGGCCGATGATCATACCCGCTAGCCGCGAGACTAAAACGCCTTTCGAGAGCTTCGAGCGGGTTGCCAATTCGGGTTTTAGGCGGTAATTTCATACGTTAAGCCGCAATTAACTCGAGTGGGTCATGATCTCTTTTCCAAAGCCAGAAGAGCTTCCAGAATCGCAGCGCGTAGTTATCACGGGAATTGGTTTGACTGCGCCCAATGGCAACAGTCTGACAGATTTTCGTGAAGGCTTGCTCGAAGGTCGTAGCGGAATTTCTGATTACGAAATTCGCTATTTCGGGAAAACGCTGGCTGGTGTTTGTGATTTCGAAGTCAAACGGCATCAGTCTCGAAAAGAAGTCCGCCGAGGGACCCGTGCCGGCAGCGTTGGAATCTATTGTGCCAACGAAGCGATACTCGATTCGGGAATTGAGTGGGACAACTTCGACAAGACTCGAGTCGGAATCTATATCGGAGTCACCGAACACGGAAACGTAGAAACGGAAACCGAGATTCACGAAATTCGCGGCTACGACTACGACACCTCATTTTGGTCGCATCACCATAATCCGCGAACGGTTGCCAACAATCCGGCGGGCGAAGTCGCCCTTAATATGAATGTCGTTGGTCCCCATTACACGATTGGAGCAGCTTGTGCGGCTGGCAATGCGGGGCTGATCCAAGGCTTGCAGATGTTGCGATTGAACGAGGTCGATTTGGCGATCGCAGGTGGTGTTTCGGAAAGCATCCACACGTTTGGGATTTTCGCCGGGTTCGCCAGTCAAGGTGCGTTGGCCACTCATGACGATCCAACGAAGGCTTCGCGACCATTCGATGTAAACCGAAATGGCATCGTCGTATCGGAGGGAGGCGGGCTTTATACGCTGGAACGAATGTCCGACGCCAAGGCCCGGGGAGCAAATATTTATGGAGAAATTGTCGGTTACGCGATGAACACGGATGCGACTGATTTCGTGCTTCCAAACCCCGAAAGACAGTCACAGTGTATGGATATGGCCCTTAAACGAGCTGGACTCAACGCGGACGACATCGACATTGTCAGCACTCACGCGACTGGAACGGGAATGGGTGACACGCTCGAATGTGATGCTGTCCGACGGGTGTTTGGTGAAAGCAAAAAAACGTACGTTAACAACGCAAAAAGCTTTATTGGGCATACGATGGGAGCGGCGGGTGCGTTAGAATTGGCGGGTAACCTGCCCGCCTTCAAGGACGGAGTCGCTCACCCCACAATCAACGTCGACGATCTCGATCCCGATTGTGAGTTGAGTGGCCTCGTCAAAAACGAGGCTCGTCAAATTGGGCAGGTCGATTGTATTTTGAACAACTCGTTTGGCATGCTGGGGATTAACTCGGCCTTGATTGTAAAACGAATCTGAGTGAGCCTGGTGGCCAGAAATGGAGCCACAAAATTAACGGAGATTCGCCAGATGGCGCCAGAAGAAATTAGAACAGCAGTTATTGATATCCTCGCCGACATTGCTCCCGACGAAGATCTTTCGGACCTGAAAGACGAAATTGATTTTCGTGAGCAGCTTGAACTCGACAGCATGGACTTTCTTGACATCGTCATGGAACTTCGCAAGCGTTACCGCGTACAGGTTCCGGAAGAGGACTATCCGCAACTCGCATCCATGCACACCACGGTGACGTATTTGACACCGAGGATGGTCGATGTCGTTGCGACTTGAACGACGAACGAATTCAAATAAGAGACTGAGCCCGCCTGCGTCTGCAGCCGGGCTTTTTTTCTTGGTTCGACAAATTTACGAAGTCATTTTGTTTTTGATCGTTTTCGCTAAACTGTTGGAAAGAAATGTCTCAAAATACTTAGATGCATGTACGACACGATCATAATAGGTGCAGGGATGAGTGGCCTGGCGGCTGGAATTCGCCTTGCGCATTACGATCAAAAAGTCTGTATTCTCGAACGCCACTATACAATTGGCGGCCTGAATTCTTTTTATCGGATGAGCGGTCGCGATTATGATGTCGGGCTTCACGCGGTAACGAACTTTACAGCTAAGGGAGCCAAGAAAGGGCCGTTGGCCAGAATTCTTCGGCAACTCCGCTTTAAATGGGAGGACT
>JAHEJI010000039.1 GCA_024638965.1 Planctomycetaceae bacterium | reverse complement strand
CATCCAACGTTGACAAATGTTCATCGAGTCTTTCATCACACGCTCTTACCAATTCGGCGACCACCGAATGCGACTTGGTCAATTCATGCAAATTCGATCGAACGTCAAGTTTGTCTTCGCTGAAGATCCAAGCCTGTTTCGGTGAACCAGCTATACGCTGCGACGCACCGTTTTCAGCTGAATCATTTCTTGTCGCCCCGTTTTCAGTGCGGTTCTTCCTTGAATAAAGATCGTTGCCCGATTCGACGGATTTCAAAAGTTGACTGATGGCGTCTGCATGCGAGTCCAACGACAAAGCAATGCGTTTTTCATAATGTCGTCGCCCCGCAGCGATCGTAAAACAAAAATCGTCGAGGTCGGTTTGCGGGTGAGTTTCCAGATAATCCACATAGCTTTTGCACAACTCCTTCAAAGCGTTTTCGCAGCGGGCGCTGGCTACCAACAACCGTTCTTTCGGTTCACTTGAATCGTTTTTCTGTTCTCCAACTCCAGGCGATGTCTCGGGAGAACTTAAGACTAGGTGGGCGTTGGTTCCAACAAGTCCAAGTGCCGTGATACCGGCGGTTCGTCGTTCGCATTCAGGCCATTCAGTTGTTTCACAAACCATCTTGACCGGCATTCGCTTCCACGGAATGTGCGGCGACGGTTCATCAAAGTGAATCTGTGGCGGGATCACACCGTGATGAATCGCGAGCACCGTTTTGATCAAGCCGGATGATCCGCCAGCGGCCTCCAGGTGACTGATATTGGCTTTGACAGATCCCACCAGTAGCGGATTCTCTTTCGAGCGACCTTTGCCGTAAATCTTGATCGCGGCACCCAGTTCCATCGGATCGCCATATTCGGTTCCTGTGCCGTGGGCTTCCAAATATTGCACTTGCGATGGCGCGAGCCCCGCATCCTTGATCGCCGCATCGATGACTCGTGTTTGCGCTTTGCCGCTGGGTGAAGTAATCCCGCCACTGAAACCGTTGTGTACCACCGCTCCGCCACGAATCACCGCCATGATGCGATCGCCGTCACGCTCGGCATCGCTTAATCGTTTCAAGACAACGACGCCGCAGCCTTCGCCGCGACCGAAACCGTCAGCCGATTTCGAAAACGACTTGCAACGTCCGTCCGGCGAAAGCAGACCTGCCTTCGACATCAACAGCGAATTGACAGGCGCGAGAATCGCGTTGACGCCACCAGCCAACGCCAGATTGCAATTGCCTTCCTGCAAACTGCGCATTGCCTGGTAGACCGCTACCAGTGAACTGCTGCTGGCCGTATCAACCGCGACACTTGGCCCCTCAAAACCGAACAGGTAACTGATCCGTCCAACGCCCGCGCTATGCGAAAGCCCGGCACCTTGAAAGCCCTTGATGATGTCTTCGTCGTCCAGCGTCGGCAGGAACGCATAGTCCGAACCCATGATGCCCATGAACACGCCAACATTGGAATCCGCCAGTGGCGAGGTCGGAATGCCCGCGTCTTCAAGTGCGTGGTAACTGTTCTCCAACAGCATGCGGTGCTGCGGGTCGATCCAGCAGGCTTCCTGTTCGGAAATATTAAAGAATGCCGCATCGAAATCAGCGATGTCATCGAGGAAGCCACCACGACGGGAATACATTTTTCCCGGCTCGCGGTCGGCACTATAAAACCGATCAATATCCCAACGATCACTCGGAATATCGCAACTGGAATCGACACCGTTCAGAAGGTTGTGCCAGAACTCGTCGACGTTTTGGGCGCCTGGAAAGCGGCAACTCATGCCGACGATGGCGACGTCTTCGCGAGCAATGTTCTTGGTTTCATTTTCATTCGCGGCGGCCGACACAGCTTGCTTCTTTTCGACACTTACATCTCCGCTATCGTCCGACGCAACCAGTTCCAGCACATGCTCCGTAATCGCGTCGATCGTTGGGTGATCGAACAACATGGTCGGCCCGACGTTGAACGAGTCACCGAGCATCTGTTGAAGTTCCGTTCCAAATTCAACCGCCATCAAGGAATCGAGCCCCATTTCAATTAGCGGTCGATCCGTTTCAGGCGCGTCGGTCGTGGAGAGAATCCCCTGCAAAGAATCTTGAATCGTTTTCAACAGCAATTCGCGCTGCGCGTTGCCGCGAAGCTGTTTCAGTTTACTGACCAGTGCCGAATCGGCCGCACGAGATTTCTTTCGCGAGTCCACAAGTTCCTGTAACATCGCAGGAAGTTCTCCGCTTGGCCCGATCCGCATCTTTCGCCAATCGACATCCAACACGGACGCTTGAACCGCTTCGTTGGCGAGCATTTTTTCCAATGCTGCTTGGGCTTCGTCAACACTCAGCGGCCTGATCCCTTGCAGAGCGAGTCGTTTCAAAATCCGTTCGTCGTCCGCCATGCCCTCCGACCATGGCCCCCAATTGATGGCAACCGCGGGCAGGCCTAATTGTCTGCGCCGATAAGCCAATCCGTCGAGATAGGCGTTGCCGGTGGCGTAGTTGCTTTGTCCTGGCGACCCCAAAACAGATGCGGCGGATGAGTAAAGCAGAAACAGATCGAGATCAAGTTCTCGCGTTAACTCGTCCAGCAAGATTGCGGCGGTAATTTTTGGCTTGAGCACTTTTTCAAAACGCTCGGGCGTTTGTGACTCGATCAAACCGTCATCTAGCACACCGGCCGCATGGACGACGCCAGCCAAGTGGTTCAAGTCGCTACCAAACCGGGCGAACAGTTTTTCGACGTCGTCGCGAGAACCAAGATCAGCCGAGTGAACAACGACCTGGCAACCTGTTTGCTCGATGTCGTCGATGAAAAAACTTGCTTCTTGGTCAGGTTTTCGTCGCGAAACCAGGATAATTTGTCGGGCACCGTGTTCGGCAAGCCATTTTGCGACTTGACGGCCCAACTTGCCAAGTCCGCCCGTCACCAGATAACAGCCGTTCTCGCTGGCCGTGAAAGACGAACTCTTTTTTAGTTTGGCTTGTGTCATGCGGGGGACAAACAATTGCCCGCCACGAATGACGTGTTGACTGTCGGTGGTTTCCGTGAGCGCGATTTCTGCAGCAAGCGTTACCGTCGTTTCGTCGGCGATTTCAGTGGCACCGACATCAAGCATGCGGCAACGTAACTCGGGTTGCTCGGCACCGAGGACTCGACCAAGCCCCCAAAACTGGGTTTGCTGTGGTGAGACGATTTGTTTGTCGCCGCCAGCATCAATCGCGTTTTTGGTGATCAGTTGCAAACCGCACGGTAACTGTCGCCAATTGCGCTTCAACATCGCTTGCACAAAATTCAATACCGATACAACACCGTAGTCAACGGTCGAATCCGATTGATCGTCTGTACCACCCAGCAACCAGGCAACACCGTCGATTTGCGATTCCGAGTTCTTGTTTGCAAACTTGTCCAGCAATTGATCCCAGTTATCTTTCGATCTCCCGCAAAGTTGAAATTCGTTTTCTGTATCGTTTGCAAATTCAGAACGGGGCTTGAGACAAAGTGAATCAACGTTGTGGTTTTGCTCACGTAATTTTTTGATCAAGCTGGAGGCAAAGTTTGAACACGGGCTCTCGCTGTCCTCAGCATTCGAAATGACCAGCCATTTCTTGGGTTCCAATTTTGTCGGGGCCAGACGAGTTTGCTTCCAATTCAGTTCGTAAACCAAACGCTCGGCACCGGCGCCACTCATTTGCCGCATCGCAGCCAAGCTAACTTGTTGGACTTTCAAATCTTCAATTTTCAGCAGCACTTCACCGCGTTCGGAAAAGAGAATCAGGTCGGCTGTTCGGGTAACGCCTTCATTTTGTTTCCAGTGGGCGAAACACCACGCTTCCGATTCGATTGGGGCAAAGCACTCGACGCGTCCCATCCCGACCGGCAAGAACAGATTGTCGTCAGCATTTGTTTTCAGCAAACCAACTGCTAACGAATGCAATGCCGCATCCAGCAAAGTCGGCGGAATCGTGTAACCACGCACGTCACCCGACGACTGCAAATGCGTGAGCACCTGTTGATCAGAAAAATGCAACTCGCGAATGCAACGAAACGCCGGGCCGTAGTTCAGGCCCAGCGAATTCATCTTTTGATAGAAGTTGTCAGGCGAATCGGTTTCGTTCAGGTTGGCTTGAATCGCTGTTCGATCAACTGAACTGGGCCGCTGAATTTCGCGTTCCATCAGTTCGCACGAGAAATGCCGATTCCAATTTTTGCTTCCGGTTGGCGAAGCGTACGTTTCCAGTTTGAATCGCGCTGCGTCCGTGTCTTCCGTCTTTTTGACCACCGTCTGCAAAGCCGTGCGTCCCGAGGGCCGAATCGGTTGCTCAAAAATAACGTTTTCGATCGCACGTGACCCTGCTGCTTCGATCGCCATTTCAACCAGTGCCGCACCCGGCAGCACCGTTGCATTCATGACCTTGTGATCGGACATCCAGGGGGGACTGTCGGTATCGATGAATCCTTCGTAACGTGTTTCGTGTTCGGTTCCCGCCAGCGAAATCTTGCTGCCGAGCAACGGATGAGCCGTATGATATTCGGCGTGCGCAGCGCGTGGTTTATCGGGCCCCCAGAAACGTCGACGCTGGAACGGGTAGGTTGGCAGATCGACTCGAGGGAACTCCTGATCGCCGTGCATTGCGCGGAAGTCGGGCGTGACACCTTGAACGTACATCTGGGCGATCGCCAAAGCCAACGAATGGTTGGCGTCGTCCCCTTTTTGCAGGCAACTAATCAACGTTTCGGAAGGATGATTCCAGTTGGCGGCGGCCATTCGAGTGAGCACGGACTGTGGGCCAAGTTCGATCAACAGCTCACAATTAAGTTCCGAAACCGCTTCGACACTTGGGGCAAACCGCACAGCCTGACGAATGTGATCGGCCCAGTATTTTCCGTCAAGCAATTTGTCGGCAGGCAACACCCGACCCGTCACGTTGCAAACCAGCGGCATCTTCGCCGTTTGAAAATCGACTTGATCGGCGGTCATAGCAAATGGATCTAGTGCCGGATCCATCAAGTGCGAATGGAACGCGTGTGAGGTCGTTAGCTTTTTTGTGCGGATTCCGCGTTCGATGAAAGCTTGAGCGACGCGATCGATCGCGACTTCGTCGCCGCTGACTACAATGTGCGTTCCGTTGAGCGCGGCGAGCGAAACTTGTGACTCACTGGCTATCGCCTGTTGCACTGCGTCGACGGGAGCAAAGACAGCCAGCATTTGTCCGCCGCTTGGCCGTTCCCCAATCAAACGACCACGCTCGGCAATCAGTCGCAAGCCGTCATCCCAACTCATGATGCCGGCAACACAAGCGGCCGCGTATTGACCAACACTATGACCAAGTACAACGTCGGGTTTGAGGTTCCAGCTGTCAAGCAACTTGGCCAAACCCATCTGCAACGCGAAAATTGCTGGCTGCGTCCAGTGCGTGTTATTGATCGCGGGGTGTTCGCTTTCGTCATTGAAGAGGACGTCCAGTAATGAGCCGTCACGAAGTGATTTCAATTGTGCATCGCAATGATCGATCGCGTCGCGAAAAACAGGTTGCGATTGGTAAAGCTGACGCCCCATCCCCACGTACTGTGCGCCTTGGCCGGTGAACTGCCAGGCGACTCGGGGTGCCCGGCGTCGGTTATCCATAAAGACAGGAGATTCGCTGCTTCCTCGGCTAAGTGACTGAAGCAGACTGACTGCTTCCTGTTTTGAATTAGCCACAACTGCCGCGCGATGTTCAAAGTGGCTACGGGTAGTGTTGGTTGCGGCTGCAAACTCAGATACGGTTGCCGAGTTAACTTGCGAAATTGATCGGGCATAGGCATCGGCCAATTCAAAAATTGCTTCATCGTTTTTGGCGGAAAGCGTGACGACCGCAGGCTGGTTTTCAACCGTTTGATCAGTGATGTCCTGTTTCGGTTTGGCTTGCCCATTTGTTGTCGACGCTTCGATCACGACATGGGCGTTGGTGCCGCTCATCCCGAACGCGCTGACGCCGGCGATGCGGCGGTTCCTGTCAGGCCAAGCGGTCGGTTCGGTGAGAACTTTGATTGGGATTTCGTTCCATGGAATATGTGGATTCGGCGTCTCGAAGTTCATTTGTCCCGGAATCGAGTCGTTTTGCATCGCCAACAGAACTTTGATCAGTCCCGCCATGCCAGCTGCCGCTTCGAGGTGACCGATGTTTGTTTTGACCGAGCCAATCAGCAACGGATTGTCTTTCGTTCGATTCGCGCCGTAGGCGGCTGACGCCGCAGTGACTTCGATCGGGTCACCCAATTCGGTGCCAGTTCCATGGGCTTCGAGATAACCGACTTGAGTTGCATCGATACCGGCACGCTCGAGGGCTTGTCGAATGACTTTTTCCTGGGCTTTTGGATTTGGAGCGGTCAACCCGCTACTGAAACCGTTATGTCCCACCGCCGAACCGCGAATGATGCCCAGAATCGGATCGCCGTCTTTTTCGGCGTTGCTTAAACGGCGAAGCGTAACCACGCCGCAACCTTCGCCGCGCAAATAACCATCAGCTGCCGCGTCGAACGCGCGGGAGTGACCTTGAGGGGAGAGGGCCTTTAACTTGCAAGTCAAAATGTTGGTCGTAGGTGAACAGATCGCATTTACGCCACCAACAAGTGCTCGATCGCAATCGCGCCGTTGCAAGCTTTGAATCGCCAGATGCAATGCAACCAGTGACGACGAGCAGGCCGTATCGACCGCAACACTCGGGCCTTGCAATCCAAGGTAATAGGCCAATCGCCCGCAAAGGAAACTGCCAGCGGCACCGGTGGCAATGTACGGATTGAGATTTAGAAACGAATCGCTGGCTTCGTTTTGATAGTCGTTGTGCATCCAGCCGACGAATACTCCCGTGTGATCGCCGATATCTTCTGGAATCCAGCCAGCCCGCTCGATCGCCTCCCAGCCGACTTCCATCAACAAGCGTTGCTGGGGATCGACCCAAGTCGCTTCGCGCGGCGAGATGCCAAAGAACTCGGGATCCATTTGGTCAATGTTTTCAAGGAAGACGCCTTTCCGCGCGTACATCTTGCCGGGCACATCCGGGTCGTCATCGTGAAACGCGTCGAGATCCCAGCGGTCGTCTGGAATTTCGCCCACGAGATCGTGCTGCTCAACCAGCGATTGCCAGAACTTTTCGGGTGTGTCCAAAGTCCGCGGGAACCGGCAAGCCATCGAGACAATCGCGATTGGTTCACCCGTGCAATCCTGGGCTGCCGCCAACTGTTGTTTCAGTTCGCGGATCTTGAGCAGGGCCTGCTTGTTCGGCGAAAGTGGTTGGTCGTTGTCAGTCATGCGATGGTTAACCAAGTTCCTTCATCAATTCGGCCAAGGCCTGTTCTTCGCTCATCTGTTCGACTTCAGAACGCAACTCAGAAGATTGTTGTCTTGAGGCGTCTGCTTTCGTTGTGGTCTTGTTGGGTCGCGGGGCGGAATTTGGTTCGTCGGCCATGGATTCCACGAGGAAGTCGGCCAGATCAACGATCCGTGGATAGTCAAACAGCAGCGTCGGCGGCAAAGTCTGACCGGGGCCGACTTCGACTTGCAATTGAGCGCTGAGCCCAACGATCGCAAGCGAATCGAGTCCCGCCTCGATGAACGAGTCTTTGGGATCCGGCTTTTTGTCGAACTCGCACAGTTCCTGGATCTGGTTTTGCAGGAACTCCAGTGCGACTCGACCTTTTTCTGACTCGTAGCATGTTGCCAGTCGCGCCTTTAGCGAAGCGGGTTGCAGGTTCGCAGCAATTGGCTGTGCATCCGAAATGCTCGAAACTCCTTCAGGCATTTCCAGATGTTCTGCCGCCATTTCACGCAATCGGGTTTTTAGCACTTTGCCTGACGTGTTGCGCGGAAGCTCGTCGATCACCAGCAAGCGACGTGGAACTTTGTAATTGCCAAGGTTTGCCTTGGCGTGCTGCTCGATTTCCTGAAGCTGTTGTTGTTGATCGGCGTTTGAATCGAGCACAAGGTAACCGACGACCTGTTCGCCAAACACCGGATCCGGCACACCAATGACCGCCGCCTTCGAAACGGCTGCGTGATCGAGCAAGATACGTTCGACTTCCGCGGGGAAGACCTTCAGCCCGCCGACTGTGATCATGTCCTTAACGCGATCGACTATATATAAGTAGCCATTCTCGTCGATCCGGCCGATGTCACCCGAGTGGAACCAGCCATCTCGAATCGCCGCCGCCGTTTCTTCGCGACGATTCCAATAACCTAGCATCACGTTGGGGCCGCGGATGGCAATCTCGCCCAATTCACCAGCGGGACAGCTTTCCCCCGTTTCAGTGTCAGCAATCTTGATTTCGACCGAGTCGATGGGCATGCCGATAGAACCGGGGGTGAACTTGATGCGGTGGTTGTAGCTGGCGAATGGAGAGGTCTCGGTCAATCCGTACCCCTCGTAGATCGGCATACCGAATTTTTCTTGCCACGCGAGAGATGTCTGAATCGGCAAGGTTGCCGCGGCAGAGAAACAATAATTGACGCTGGCGAGATCATCGGGCGTGCAGCTTTCCAGCATCAAGCTGAACATCATCGGCACACCGTAAAGTTGCGAAACGCGATGCTCGAAAATCAATCGCTTTGATTCGTTGAGGTCAAACCGCTCCTGCAGCACAATCATGCCGCCCACATTCAACACCGAGTTGAGTAAAGCGTTTTGGCCAAAACAATGAAACAACGGAACAGCCAACAACACGCGATCTTCCGGCTGCATATTGCACAGGTGATTGAAGGCATGCACGTTGGAGCGGACATTGGCATGCGAAAGCGTCGCACCTTTTGGGAACCCGGTCGTGCCTGATGTGTACAAGATCAAAGCGGGCTCGTTTGGCTCGGCGCGATACCAATCATTGGTTTCGCTGTGGTCGGCTAGCGGGGTAACTTGCTGGTCGGACTGCGTTGGATCTCCGGTTGCATCATCAATGGCAAAAATTGCCATGACGCATTTAGGCAACGCGGACTGGACGGAATCGAAAGCCGCTTCGCTACCGATAAATGCTTTCGCTTCGCAATCAGAGACGACGAACTCGACTTCGGACGGTGCCAACCGGGTGCTGACCGACACCGCAATTGCACCAATTCGAAGCGTCGCGTAGTACCAGATTGGAAACGAAGGTGCATTGGACAACATCAACGCGACTCGATCGCCCGGCCGGATGCCGCAATCAACCAGATGCTGGGCCGCTGAGATCGAAAGCGCGTTCAATCGCCGGTAATTCAATTGCTGACGACCAAACACAATCGCAGTTTGGTCGGGAAAAAGATTGGCAGAAACTGACAGGCTTTCACAGATGTTCATTAAATCGTCTCATCACAGAACTGATCAAACGACTCAATAATGGGGAGGATCGATTTGAAGAGTTGATCCTGCTTGACGATGTCTTGCGTTATCCGCTCGATGTCTTGTTCAATCCAACGGTCAGTATCATCGAACAGTAGCGGGCGCTCTCCGGTAGGCTCGACCGATAGCAATCCGCATACAGCTTTGTAGAACTGTCGGTTAATCGCTCCCAGCAGTTGGCTACCGTCAAAATGTCCTAGCTTCGATTTTGCACGCAAGTCGATCGACTGAACCGCAAAAATCGATGCGACGGCAAGATAATGCTGAAACATGCCCACTGATTTCCAAGCCATGTTGGCCGCGCCCCAACTCAGTCCATTAATGTCTTGGTTAAACTGTTCAGCGTGGGTCGGAAAATGCTCGACGATTGGATTGCCCAAATAAGTCAGCATCGGCATGATTGAGTTGCCACAGATCTGCAGGCCTTTCAAACCCATGTTGAAAGAGCGATCATCGTTACCGCGAAGTGACGGACTCAATCCATGATTGAATTCAGGTGCTACGACGCTGGCGATCTGTACATCGAGGTGTTTGGCAAGCAATCCAATAAATCGCCGTAGGTCGTCCATGGCGATTCCGATGTACTGACCGAGAAAATTTCCGCTTTGGTAAAACTGGCCGGTGTCCGGATCGACCAAGGGATTGTCCGAGACCGAGTTCATTTCCGTTTCGACTACATTCTGAACTCGCGCGATGCCTTCGACGATTGAACCGGCATACTGCGGAAAACACCGAAGCGAGTAGCGATCTTGAACCATTTCGGAGGGACAACTAGGCAGCGCGACACCATCGCTAAGCAAGTCGCGAATGACCTGTGCGCTCCAAATTTGCCCGGGATGCGGTTTGTTTTCGTGAACGAAGGCCTGGAAAGGATCGAGGTCGACTTGCAGCGCCCGCATCAAGATTGATTGAACGACAAAACTGATTGCCAACGCTTGCCTTGCGGCGATGGTCGAGTTAGCGGCGATCGCGGATGAGAATGATGTTCCATTGACCAGCGCCAATCCTTCTTTGGCTCGCAGCTCGATCGGTTGCAATTCAAGTTGTTCAAGCACCGTTGCCGCGTCACTAACGTCGTCACCGATTCGGACTTTGACTTTTCCGGCTTGTCCGGTGATCGCCCGCGCGATGGTTGCCAATGGAACCAAGTCACCGCTTGCCCCGATCGAACCATATTCTCGCACGATTGGTGTGGCATCGGCGTTTAGAAACTTGATCAGTCGTTCAATGAGCTCGAGACGAATCCCCGATTTACCTTGTAACAAAACGTTGGCTCGCAGAAGCATCGCGCCGCGAGTATGACATGGATCGATCTCCGGCCCGGCACCAGCCGCGAGGAACGTAAGCAGGTTACCTTGGAGTGCGGCGGCATCGTGGCATTCAATTCGACAGTCGGACATTCCACCGAAACCGGTGGTCACGCCATAAACAACTTGTTTGTCAATGATTGCGTTGGTAACCGTGTCGACAGAGGCAGCGATCCGATCGGCATCTTCGCCGCTCAGATCGAGCGTCACGTTGTCGTTTCCATTGACCGACCCGTTAAACTTCCTTAGGTTTAGTGGGCTGCCGCGAAGACCAAGGTCGGATGCTAGTTCGGTGGCGCAATTATTTCTTCGAAGCATCTAATCTCTTTGCAGTCTCCTCAAAAGTCGAATTAGTTAATTATATTATATTTCGTAACAAACGAGTTTCACCAAGAAAACGAGTTTCACCCTGAAACACGTTTTGCCAAGAGTTGTCGTTGCGAGATGAAAGGACGACGTCACGTGAGCTTTCGAATAACGTTTACTATAGTTCAGACTCCGTTTGTTATGATCTATTTGAGCGTTTTATTATTCATCAGTTTCGCAGGCTGCCGAGAGCAAGTTGATCCCATCGTAAAGGCAGAAAAACAGCCCCTTGCGATCAATGCAATCGCACTGAAGAAAGTCAACGAAACGGTGAAAACGGCCACATATTTCGGGGTACTAGAGCCTAACCGCACTCGATTGGTAGCGTTCACGGCACCCGGAAAACTAAAGTTTATTGCCCCCCGTGGGCAAGCCGTCGGATCCAATGAATCATTGGCTGAATTGGACGTGGACGTTTTGGAAGAACAGAAGCAGTCCCTGCAGTCACAGCTCGCGCAAGTCCCGAATCAACGAGAGCTTCAGCAAAGAATAGCTGGGCTGGACGAGCAAATTCAGGCACGGCGCATCGTCGCCCCTTTTGACTGCGTCGTTGACGAAACATTCGCCTACGAAAACAGCTTGATCCGCGCTCAGTCTCCGGTTCTTCGAATCCTTGATTCGAAAAACCCAAAAGTAAATATCAACTTGCCAAGTCGAGTCGCGCGTTTCGTCGATACCGACCTCGAGGTTAATTTCGTACTGGACGACGTGGCCGTCGTTGGAAACCTCGCCGAAAAGTCGAAAATGGAAAATGCCGGCAGCGTCTCATTCTGGTTCGATATCAAATCTGATTTGTCAAACATCGAATACCGGTTTGGCCAAACAGTCGAAGTCAGGTTCAATTATCAAATCGACAATTCCGGATTTTGGGTGCCACTGAGTGCGCTTGAACGAAGCGGCGAAGGGATCTGGTCTTTACTCGTGGTGGAAACGAACAACGGAAAAAGCATTGTCGTGCGAAAGCTCGTGACAATTGTCCAGATTACCGATGATGAAGCTTTGGTCGACGGAAACAAATTGGATGGCGCGCTGGCTATCTCGAATGGAATCCACCGCGTTGTTCCTGGCCAGGAAGTTGAACCGCAGATCATTCAAAATGGCGGAACAAGCATTGACGAGGAAGCCTCCGAGTGATTACGCGATATCTTTACCAAAATCCGCGAATCGTCTGGCTTATTATTGTAACCATTCTTGTCGCCGGCGTGTCCTGTCTGGCAGTGATGCCTCGACTGGAAGACCCCATCCTGAAGCGTCGAGTTGCGGTCATCACAGCGGAGCTTCACGGAGCTGGCCCAGTTGAAATTGAATCATCGATAACCGTTCCAATCGAGCGGTGGTTGAATGAATTCTCAGAAATCAAACAAGTCCGCACAAACACTCGCGCCAATGTCGCGAGCATCGTCGTCGAACTCAAAGACCGCGTCGACGATCCGACCCGTGTTTGGACTTCCATCAAAAGCAAATTGTCTGACAACGCAAGTCAACTACCTGACGGCTGCACCGAACTCGAATTGAATGTCTTTCCCCTCAAAGCATTCGCGGCAATTCTTGCGATTGTGCCGGAGACCAATCGTGGCCCCAATCCGTTTCAACATCGGCGGCTTGCGAGGGAACTTTGCAAAACAATCCTCAATCTCGACGCAACGGAATCGGTCGAGCTCTTTGGGGACTCCGGAGAAGAGATCACGGTCAGTGTTACTCCAACAACACTTGCATCTTTGGGTGCCTCGGTCGGTGCGATCGCTCAACAGATTGCTGAAGGCAAAGCTGTTCCTGCGGGCAACAGTGAGCAGGAGGGTATGCAAGTGATGATCCAAGTCGAGGAGCCCGGCCAGCTGGTTCAGCAGATCGAAAACACCTTCATTCGATCTCCCAAGATTTTAGAACCCGTTCAAATTTCTGATATTGCGAGAGTGGCCAAAAGGACCCCCGTCCCTCAAACGACTGCAGCGATTATCAACGGCAAGCAGTCCATCGTGCTGGGTGTTATGGTCGACAATGATGCGCGGGTAGACCTTTGGGCAGAGCGACTAGATCGCGCTATCGATCAATTTGAGACAGAGTTCGCTGATGAATACGCCGTCGTCCCTTTATTCAAACAAAGTGAACACATTCATCAAAGAATGCTCATCTTGCTGAGAAATCTTGGCATCAGCACGGCAGCCGTGGCAGCGATTGTGTTTTTGCTGATGGGCTGGCGATGCATGATTGTCGTCACCATTTCGCTACCGCTTTCTGCATGCCTGGTCATGTGCGGATTGCGAATGATGTCGATTCCAATCCACCAAATATCGATAACCGGGTTGATCGTGGCACTCGGGTTGTTAATTGATAATTCCATCGTCATCGTCGAAGAGGTGCGTTCGCGCATTTTTGGCGGCAACAAGCCATTGACCGCGATGCTCGATGCGGTTCGACATTTGCGAGTGCCGTTGCTGGGTTCGACGTTGACGACGATTTTGGCTTTTCTTCCGATCGCGACGATGCCAGGACCGTCAGGTGAATTTGTTGGTTCGTTAGCCGTCAGTGTGATCCTCGCAATTGGGGCTTCATTTTTGTTGGCGATGACGGTGATTCCACAACTCGTGTCTGTGGTGGGTGTAAGCGCCCGACGTCAAGGTGTGTTCGAATATGGAATTCGCCTGAGTCCTCTGACATGGTTGTACCGTCAAACTCTGCGAATGACTTTTCGCTGGCCGATCCTCGGAGTTTTGGTGGGCGTGGCTCTTCCGGTGCTCGGATTCTATTCGGCACAGCATCTGGAAAAGGAGTTTTTCCCAGCCTCAGATCGCGCACAAATCCAGATTGAACTTGAATTACCGGCCTCGGGAACGTTGGATGCCGTTCGAGAATCAACAAAACGGGTAACGTCGATCGTTGCCAAAGACAATCGAGTCCTTCGGCAACACTGGTTTCTCGGTCAAAGTGCCCCCACGTTTTTTTACAACGTCGTGCCGCGCCGTCGAAACAGCCCTTATTATGCGCAAGCGTTCGTCGACATTGAAGCAGATTCCAACATTGACGAATTGGTCAATGACTTGCAGGCGCAGATTGACTCGCAGGTCTTGGACGCCCGAGTTCTGGTTCGCAAGCTCGAGCAGGGGCCGCCTTTCGACGCTCCTGTCGAAGTGCGAATCTTCGGCGACGACCTTGCGCAATTGCAAGATATTGGGAATCAGATTCGCACCATGCTATCTGAGAACGTTTACGTGACGCACACCCGATCCGATTTGGGAAGTAGCATCCCAAAGTTGTCACTTAACCTCGACCAAGGCCTGATGCGTGAGACGCAACTCACACCGAAAGAAGTTTCCAAGTTTCTCTATACATGTTTGGAGGGAGCAAAAGCTGGCTCATTTTTTGACCAGGGTGAACAGATCCCCGTTCACGTGAGAGTCGATTACTCAAACAGATCAATCGTCGAGACATTATCAGCAATGACCATCGCTTCGCCGAAACAAGCAGTTCCAACTCCGCAAAATTTGGGCAATCCCTCAGGTCAAATAAAACGCGTTGCAGCAAGCGCTCCCTTGCTGGGCAACTTTGGTGACTTCCAGCTCAAATCTGACGTGGGGGCAATCATTCGAATTGATGGTCAGCGCGTTAATGAAGTCAAGGCTTACTTGCAGGCTGGCGCTTTGCCTTCTGCAGTAACCGATGAAATTAAAAAGACACTGCAGCAATCTGAATTCGCTTTGCCAGGAAATTACCGACTTGAGTTTGGCGGCGAAACGGAAAAACGAACCCAGGCCATTGCCGCCTTGATTGTCAACGCGGTCGTATTGTTTTCAATAATGCTTTTGACGCTTGTCGCGACGTTGGGGTCGTTTCGGTCCGCGTTCGTGATTGCGTCCGTTGGTGGTTTGGCGATCGGTCTTGCGCCACTGGCCCTTTATTGGTTTGAATTCCCGTTTGGATTCATGGCGATCGTCGGCACCATGGGGCTGATTGGAGTTGCCATCAATGACTCGATCGTTGTTCTGGCTGCGATACGTGCAAATGATAATATTCGGGAAAGTTCTCTTTTGAACGATGAGCCGAGCAACGACGCAACGGCGGTCCCGCAACTTGGGGAGTCGGAACAACCCAAAAGTCTTGAAGACGTGGTTATCGGTTGCACGCGGCACATTCTGACTACCACGTTCACTACAATGATTGGCTTTTTGCCATTGGTCATTTATGGTGGAAAATTTTGGCCTCCGCTCGCCATCGTCGTTTCGGCTGGTGTCTTCGGGGCCACTCTGATTGCACTGTACTTCGTTCCGTCTGTTAACCTGCTCTTCCAGGCAAGAAAATCAGTTCGAGGGCCTTTCAGAACCTAATCGCAAGATGATGGAAGTGGGAGGCCACGAGGGCGACGAGTCCTTCCTTATTGTTCGAGGGAAAACAGGACTCTTAGCCAAGTTCCAGAGAGGTTTGCAAAAAAACATCAGCAACGAACTCGCGGTTTGATTGATGACAAAAACCACACAGCGATGAAGCGGAACGATTTATATCCCTTTCGAGTCTATGCGATCGACAACGAAGGCAAGATCGGCCTACCCTCGATTAAGGGCGCAGCCGGGATGCCTCAGACGATAGCAGCTCCGTTATCACCACGAACCACGATGTACTGGATGGAGTGGAAATTGCCTCCTCGCGACCACGTCACTGTCCCAGTTGCATTTGGCTCGATCTGCCCCCGGAAATCCCAAATAGCCAAAGACGGACTTTGACGGTCGTTTTCCTGTTGAGCCGACGCCATTCCCCGCTACCCAGACCGCCCATTTGAAAGCCTCGTATTGCCTAGATCAATTGGATTCGCTGTGCTCCACCCGCTCCTTGTTGACCAGCGTGAAATCCCGATCCACCCACCGATCCACCCATTATCGCGTCAGTATCGAATTTTGAGCTTGTGGTGCACAATTATGCAAGCCGGACCGCACAACTTATGGAATCGTTACAATGTGCGTGCATTTCTGAGGCTAAATTGAATTTCAATGCAAATCTGCTACGAGCAATCTACCTTTCTGGTGCGTCGGCTACCAATTGACATGCGAAAACCTTTCTTCAAATTACGATCCTATGGTTACAACAACTACTCAACTCACAGATCGAAATGAACAGCGCCTCAAAATCCAGAAACTATTTGATCTAAAGATCGTCGTCCGCCGCGGCGAAAACGAGGAAATTAACGCGAGTCCCTTGGACATCTCATATAACGGCATAAAGCTATTGACGTCGCAATCACTTGCGTTCGCTGAACTTGTCGTGCTGCATTTTAAATCAAGCGCGTTGAATATTGATTTTGAGATGGATGCAAACGTCCGGTGGATTCGCCAAGGTGACGACCAAACAACGTGGCTGATCGGTTGTTCGTTCGTAAATAAAGTTACGGATGACTACGTGGACGCCATCGCCACCGCTGGTGGTGTCGACCGACGGCAATCGCCACGATGTGAAAACCAGATTCACGCAACTGTAAAGTTGGCGGGAAAATCGAATCCATTCCGCGTTATGTTACTTGACTATTCCGCTTCGGGCATTCGTTTTGCCTCATTCGAAGCAGTAGAACCAAATCAGCCGATCAAACTTGCGCTCACCGATAACGAGGGCGATTTGCTTCAAGTAGGGGCAATAAGCCAGTGGAATATGTCATACGACTCCGGCTTTTTGATCGGTTGCGAAGTCGTTGGAGAACATCGCAACCTGTTCGAAACGTGGCAGCAGGGACTCCAGAGCAACAAGCCCCGACCCTCAGGGGGAAGCTGGCGGCTGGGAGCTTATAGTTGCCTCCTCATGGCATCTGTACTGGTCCTGTTTTGGCTTCTGGCTAATTAGGACTTGCGGGAGAGAACACCAGGAAGCTAATCAAGAGGGAGACGGGATTGCCCTCACCCATGACTGGTTCCATGAAGAAAGCTTCGATGAAATCCCGGTTTTCCCTGGCTGCTGCATATGCCGCCTGCGGTCCGACATTATCGTTCGGTTTAACTGTCAACAAGTAATCGTCGTCACGGAACGACGCCAGATATTTGCGGTAGTTGCCGAGCGTGGAATCCGAGTAACGCTCCGGCGTCCGTGGAAACTGCCTTTGAGCGTAATGCCCCTGATCCGGCAACCTTGATAGCCGGGTTGGTCAAATTCCTGGTATTGACGTTTGATATGCGGGACGCAACCGAATTGGCCTCTGAACCACTGTTCAGGCAAATGTATTTCGAGAAGGGCGATCCAACGAGGCGATTTCGAAAATCTGAAAAAAATAGCGCCAATTATTCCAAAAAAAAGCGCCTATAATGTACGCGCTTGGCTAAAGGCCCCTTTTACCTAAACATCCGTTGAATTTGCGCTGGAAACCTCGATTTTCGAAGAACAATTCCATGGATCCTGACCAAAAATCGCGATCGGCGCAAAACAGTTCCTCGATATCTGAAGGGGAGACATGCAGAGAGTTGGGCCGCTATCGCAATTTCTTGCGTCTTCAGGCGATGGGAATTCCGCCTCGATATCGCCCGCGACTGGAGTCATCTGATCTCGTGCAACAAACTTTGCTGGACGCGCACGAAAACCTCCACCAGTTCCGTGGAAAATCGGAACCGGAAATGGCAAAATGGCTGAGTAAAATGCTTGCCAATAATATCTCGGATGCGATGCGAGCCCTCGGACGGAAAAAACGCGATGTCGCCCGCGAACGCCCGTTGGATCAGGGCGGTCGGAGTTCCATGCGATGCGCGGCCGACTGGATCGCGTCGGAACAAACTTCTCCCAGCCTCGTGGCTTGCAAGGCTGAACAGGTTCTTCAGTTGGCAGAAGCAATCAGTCGCTTGCCCGAATCACAACAGGAAGTCATCGTTTTGCATCACTTGCACGGTCGCACTCTGGCAGATGTTGCGGCTCATGTGCAACGCAGTCCGTCGGCAGTCGCCGGTTTATTGTATCGCGGTTTGAAGTCACTTCGAAACGAACTTATGTAAAACATGCTAGACCGGTCTGACTCCAATTCGATCTCTGCTCAAGACCAGTCGCCATCACTAGATTCTGCCATCGAACAATGTGTGCTTGAATTGGAGAAGTCGGTCCATCCGGACATCAACGCACTCATCGAGCGATTCCCGGAATGGAAAGAGGAAATCACCGAGTTTCTTGAAAATTGGGGTGGAATGGAGCGATTCGCGGCTCTCGTCGGCGACCGTGAACCCGTCGACCCTTCCGAGCTACCCGATGACGAAAGACGTTTCGGCGATTACGAACTGCTCGAAAAAATTGGGATCGGAGGCATGGGTGTCATCTACAAGGCGCGCCAAGTCAGCCTCGACCGGATCGTTGCGCTGAAAATGATCTTGCGAGTACGCCATAACCGTGAACGGTTTCGCATGGAAGCCGAATCGGCGGCTTCGTTGTCGCATCCGAATATCGTTTCGATTTATGAAATCGGTGAACATGAAAAAGGACGTCCGTTTTTCAGCATGCAGTTGATTGAAGGCTGCGACCTGAAAGAATATTTGAGCGAGCACCCAATCAGTTCGACCGAGGCCGCAAGAATTACCGAAACGGTCGCCCGCGCCGTTCATTATGCGCATCAACGAGGCATTCTTCATCGTGATTTGAAGCCTGCCAACGTGTTAATGGATGCAAATGGCCAGCCCCACATCACCGATTTTGGTCTGGCAAAACCGATCGAGCGCGACACCGAACTTACTCGCACCGGCATGATCATGGGCACTCCGGGATATATGTCTCCCGAACAGGCGTCCGGGAAAGTCAAGAATCTAACCATTGCCACAGATGTCTATGGCTTGGGCGCCATTCTCTACTCGTTGTTGACGGGCGATGCACCATTTACAGGCGATTCATCACTGGAACTTCTTCGCCGAGTCGTGGATGAACGACCGACATCGCCGCGTGCACGTAAACCGGGCCTTGAACGGGACATCGAAACCGTTTGTATGAAATGCCTGGAAAAATCACCGGAGCGGCGTTACGCGTCTCCCCAATTGTTGGCTGACGACTTGTCCCGATTTCTTAACAACCAACCGGTAAAAGCCCGGCCTGTCTCCACGCCGGAGAGAATTTGGCGATGGTGTGGTCGCAACCCGGCCATTGCTACCTTGACCGGGGCGGTCGCCGCCCTCTTAATCGCAACCACGATCACCGCCGTTTCTCTTGCCATCAGCGAACGAAACTCTCGATTGCTCTCCCAGGAAAACAGCCGGCGGGAAGCGGGACTGAACAGTGCCCTGAACCAGGCGTTGGACCGGGCAACGCAAGAGCGCGCCAACCTGTTAATGACCAACGGACTTTGGCGAGCGAGCAACCAAAACGTTGGAGAAGCGCTCCCCTGGTTTTCAGAAGCTTCGAAATTATATGACAAGAACCCAGAACAAGTACGTAGCAACTTGATTCGTTGTCAAAGCTGGCTTCGCGAACATCCGATGCCGATTGCGGCGGTGGTGTTGGGCCAAAAGTTCTTCGGCGACGCTCATCATGACAACGTGAGTTTTCAACCAAACGGGTCTGCAATCATGAACCGCGTCGGGAGACAAGTTGTTGTCTGGGATTACGAACGGGACAGCCTTTGGAACGTATCGGAATCATTTCCCAACATGTCGACCGCGACCTGGAGTCCAGACGGAAAATCACTCATCGTTGGACTTGATGACGGGCGAGTCGTTCGAGCCAACCCTGTAAGTCGACGCAGCGAAACAATTACCCCAACCGATTCGGCGGTCTTTGAAATCAAGTTGGTCAATCACGACCGATGGCTGGCGATTGCCACAGCCAATCGAATTCGCTTCATGGATGTTGCCACACAAAAGCTGGTCCAACAGGAATTCACTTGCAAACGCAAAGTTCGAAAGATGATCACGAACTCGACTGGCACCCGTTTGGTGGCGATAGATTACGGCAGTACGGCCTACGTCGTTTCGATCGATGGAGTCGAGATGGACGAATTGTTTGATTTTCACTGTCAATACTACAACGTCAAAGACGGAGAACGCCTGCTTTGGCCGAAATTCGTAAAAAACGATCAGGCATTGTTGGCACGGCTGGATACCCGAAAAATTGAAACGCTGGACGTCGATTCGGGCGAACGCCTGGGCGACGTCATCCTCGCTTCGCCAACGTATTCGTTATCGGTTGCGGGCGATGGCCAAAGTTTTGTGTCGGGCTGTTTTAACTACGCCCAACATTATCGTTTTTCCGGATTACGCGCGAAGAAAAAGAGCGAGGACAATTCGAATTCTGAAAGCACGGATCCCAGGTTGCGTTGCGTCCCAGACTTCAGATTTCCCCACGACAATGTTGTGATTTCCACTGCGATGAACAACAAGGGGCTGGTTGCAACTGCCGGATGGAATAACGAAGTCCGACTTTGGAACACGGAGCCACTCAAATCAACCACGATTCATTTTGACGTTCCAGAGAAAGTCGTTCCTGAATTTGTACTGCCACATCAAACCAAAGTACGCCATGTCGAACTCTCACCGGATTGCACGTGTTTGGTGACAATCCAAATCGACGGCCTCGTACGCTTATGGAAAATCCCGGACGTCGAAACGAACGGATATGACATTTCTGCTCCTCCCGGTGGCTCGCTGGTTAAACAGGTCGGAGAAGACCAATGGTTGAAATGCGGAATGACGAAATGGACTGGGCACATGATCGACGCGACGATCCACCGAACTAAAGATGGGTCGATTGTACACGGGATCCCTCGCGCGAACATCTGGGAACGGGGCCATCTGCTGGATTCGGATCTTGCGCCGAACAAAAAACAAATGGCGACCATTCACGCCGGAGTTCGTCGCGGTGAACACTTTCGAGATGGCAATGGTCTTGGTGGTTGGCTGCGATTTTGGAGTATGCCAGATGGCAAGTTAATACATGATCCAATTGCGATGCCTTCTGAACCTCGTTGGGTTGCCTATCATCCACATGAGAATCGTCTGGCTGTGTTGACGTGTCTGATGCAAATTGTGATCGTTGACACTTTGACTTTCGAAATCAAAGACATTTGGGAATCGATTCCGAAAGCGAGACGAACGCTTAGTGACAAAGCCATTCTGCCTGCCAACGCGATCAACGAACAGATAGAGTTCAGTCCTGACGGGCACACGCTGATTTCATGGAGTTCGCGAAAACCCGGGATGTGGATCTGGAACTACAGCGAAGGCGAACTGAGGTTGCCGAAAATAGCTAATCAAGAACTGTCAATTGGAGGTTTTGCTTTTTCAAAAGACGGCAAGAAAGTCGCAATCGCAGGTGGAGACAACCCAGTTGCACGAGTTTTGGACTTAGAAACTGGGAATTTTGCATGTGATGACATGGTTCACGGTTCCGGGGTGCACTCGGTAAGTTTTAGTCCCGATGGCCAACGTCTCATCACGGGTTGTCGAGACGGACATGCACGGGTGTTTGACTGGGAATCCGGTGAGTTGCTATTGAAAGAAATTTCGCATGACGGAGCGGTCGTTGATGCTGCATTTACACCCGACTCGAATTTTATCGTCACGCTGGGAAGGGACAATCAGCTACGCGTCTGGAATGCGAATGACGGCAGTTTGGCTTTGCGGCCTTTTTCCGTGCCGGCAGGCTCGTCCCAACTGGTCATCTCGCCGGATTCTCGGTACGTCATCGCGGCGGGTGGCGACATTCGGGTTACAGATCTTGGCGAATTGCAGTCCGAACCCCAACTCGATCTGGAAACGGCGCGGCAAATTAGCGAAATCCTTGCCAACAAGACGATTTCCGGAGGCGCACTGGTCACGCTCTCGACGGACGAATGGAAATCTAAATGGCAGAAATTTTCCACTCAGCGTTTCCCCAAGTAATGGCTCCAAGATCAACAATCTCATCTCGCGCGTTTGAAATACTTTTCTTTGGAGATTTCACGTCGGAGCGAAAGACAGGTGGCTCATAGGCAACCGGGCAATTGTCGAAGATCTCAAGAAAATTGGGGTATCCGTCGATTTTTGAATCTGGCCAGACAGCGGCCTTCAGATGCCACCCGATCATGGGCAAGTCATTCTCGATTCGATTAATTCGGTCCTCAAACACCGTCGCCGTTGTTCGCTTCAAGGCAGTGAGTGTTTCAAGTTGCAATTTGCTTTGCAACGATGCGCCAATCGTACTCCTTGTGCGCGATTTTGCGCGTTAATTAGCCAAGGTTTTTTCAATGAATTTTGATTTGTGTTGTTTCATTTCTATCTTCTTGAAGGGTCGGAAGTTCAGTATCAAATCAGTGCAACCACCTTGGCTCTGAAAAACTTGGTCCAACCGGAGCTCCGTGAATGAATCGAAACTTCTCGTTGATGACATTCCTTAGGAACTTCGATTCAACTTCAAACCTCAAACAAAACAAACGGCTTCCATGCCATGGGATCTCCAATCACTCAAAACGGATATTGACAGGCTCGCTTGTAGTGAACACCTTTCTCGTCGGTAATTGACTCAATTAACCGATCGTGTTCATTTTTCTTGAGTCCGCTTGCCAGCTTCCAACAGAATTTGTAGCTGAATCGGCCCGGGCGATAGTCGCCGAAGTCTTGCAGCAGCAAGCGATATACGTCTTGACTAATCGACTTGCCTTCAATCTTGCACTTCTTGGCAGCTTTGGGAGCCTCCGTTTGAACTTTTGCGACGGCATCGTTCCACGCTTGGTAATGCTCGCCGATGGGTTTGCCGAGCTTTCCGTATTCCTTCAAGGTTAGCCTGAGGTTCTCTGAAAATTTCGGCCGCGGTCGGTCGAAAGCCCAAGCTGTGAGAGCGTACGCAAATCCAATCCGGAAGGTATTTCGAATCCCAGTATCCGTTGCCTCATCCAATGAGATTAGGAATCCGTAAACAAAAGCGAACTGAGACACGACGGTTGCGGTGGCGCCAACTAAACCACCTGCGAGCGCCAAAACTCGGGCCAGCACGGTTCCAGCGTGATGGGGTTTGAAGCCCATGATCCCTTTGGAAATTCGGGATGCTTCTTCTTTGGAGAAGCCCCCCTCCTTCAGAATCCGAATAATCTCGTCTTGCCGGTCTTTCTTGTTTTCGGGAAGTGTAATGCCGCCACCTCCACCGCCGCCGCCCTTTTTTTTCGCACTTTCCGGTACGTAGATTTTTCCTGGCGAGTCCATTGACGTGAAGCAGTAGTTTTTCCCGTCGTTGGTGTAGTGGCTTCCCACATGCTTTCGCATTAACCAATTGACTTGCCGACATTTGGCTTCGAAAGCTGGGAGCCAACATGACGGCTGCAAAATTGAATTCAATCAGATTCCATACGTCCAAGCCGTATTCTGATGCAACCGAGCGCCAAGAATCTCCTGTTGTGATTGGATGTGGCTTACTGAAGTCCGGCGGAAATATCTTTGCGATCGGCGCCGATGGTTTGGTTTCAAGAACTTTATGGCCGCGAGTATGGGGAAGATAAGGTGTGCTTACAGCCGGCATAGCTTTGGCTCCTTGAGGACGAGCGTGATAGGTAACGTGTCTACGAAATCAGGCGTTTTCTTTGGGTCGATGTAGCGCGAATTTTCCAAAAAAAAATGGATAATGCTTTTTTGAGTGGGGAAAAAACGAGACATTTTACACTTACGAAATCAGTGGCCGACGCCTGTCCGCCCTAACCTATTGTTGTGATCAGCCGAGCGTAACCAGACCGAAACTACATATCGCCTCAACGATTTGACGATGACAGTGCTTTATTTCCCTGAAGAAAGCACTCTGTGTTCCCAAGTGGTTTTGAAATCAACAGAAAAGGGTTCATGGCGTGTACCACAAACCCTGATTTTCCGAAGTGGGGGGTGACAGGAATCGAACCTGCACTCCTTGTGGGAACTAGATCCTAAAGCGGGCAATGGCGTGTTGAGTTTGAATTGTGTTTTGGTTGGAACTCAAGTGGCAACCACGGCTTATGAAGAAATCGCGTTGTATCTCCAGATCATAGAAGTTGGTTCTACGTTGTCAACATTGCCACTGATCTGCCACTGATTCGTTGGCACTAGACGGAAAGTCTAGTTTTAACAGAACAGCAGCCAAGATGAGTTTAGTGGCCAATTCGAATCGCATTCCAATTCGGACACAGGATTTTTAATCCTGAGCGTCTGCCAATTCCGCCACTCGGACAAAACACGTTGTTTTGTTGGCCGGGTCAGACGTTGCAACTGCATTTCATATTTGTTGCATGTACATTGTGCAATGCTGCGTCAGATTTCAAGAGCGAAATCGCGAAAGTCCACGATTGAGTCCATTCGGTCAATTAGACGCCCAAACCGGTGCCCGCTAACTTGCTTTTTCGAATAACGTCGTGAAAACGACCGTTTTGTTGCAGATTCCTTTCCAATCGAATCTAATCACGTTTAAGAGCCGTAAAGTTCAGCACGACTTGTGAAACTGGCACTTGTTGTGTTTTCGCGAGTTGGCCGCAAAAAAACCAAAATCATCGCAGCGATATGGCCCTATCCTCATGACGATAGCAAACAAAATATACAAGATCCAAAAAAAATCATGAGCTTCTTCCCCAACAGGATCAGTGAGTTCTGTTTATTTAGTTGGTTTTAACATATGCAATTTGCCTCCGTTTTGAAATCAGCTCAGGCCGGTGATCAATCCGCGATAAAAGCGATCATCGACGAGTTTTCCAATGAGGTCCGAGCCGTATGCTTCAGTTTTGATGTCGACGGAATCGCCGAGATCAGTCGAACGGATTTGGTTCAAGATGCTTGGGTCAAAATATGGGTGCAAATCAACCGTTTTCGGATATGTGGTGACGAAGAAACTTCAAAAAAAATGTTTCGTGGCTGGATTCGACGGATCGCTCGAAACGAAATGATTAACACCCTGGAAAAAAATGGAGCAAAAAAGAGGCGCCCAACGACTCCAATTCGACAACTTAGCACGAGCCTAAATCCAACGCGTTCAAGCAAATCTCCCAGTAAGCTGTTGATGAAGCTTGAGGAAATTGACCAATTGAATTCGGCAATTGGGCGGTTGTCTACAGAGAGCCAGACGTTGATTCGGAGTTGTTTTTTTGACGGCAAAACGATGAAGCAAATTTCAATTGATTTGGATATGAGTTATGAACAAGTCCGTCACCGCTTGGCGGCGGCGATCTCGAATTTGCGGAATCTGATGCCTTAAACAGTTTTCATAAACTAAAACTTTGGGAGTAACAATGTCGGTAATTTTTCATCAGTTTTATGGCCCATTTGCCCGCACAACTTTTGCCCTATTTTATGAATATGATGATGGCGCCTTTTACCTGGACTGGGATCCCGGGCCGAACTACGACGAAGACAATTTGAAGGACGACGATATCTCGGTGTTTAAGTTCTTGCCCGGCACGATTGCAGAATTAACGGTTTGGATATTATCGGTTCCTACACCATCTGGCAAAATATTGCAGTTCCAAGGGAAGCAGATCAGGCTGTTTGGCGTTCCTGCAAGTATTGCTGCGCTGAAATCCGCAAAAAGTGATGAGACTCCAGCCGTTTGCTTTTCTCCGAAGTGTGGTGGGATTCCATGTCCGGACCCAACGAAGCCGCTCATCAAGTGTCCCGGTGATCCGCCCCAACCTGGTTGTTATCGACCGCAAGATCCGTGAAGCCGAAAAATTTTCGGAGTGCCCCGCTCACGCGAAACAAGTTTGAAACTGTCTGTAGACAACGAGAACTGCTCGGGAACGTCGCGCACCTGATGAACCGGCGGTTTTTTGCAATGCAAGTCTGAGCCAAACATGACCGAACAGGACAACCCGTTAAGCATCGATGAGATATTGATGCAGTATCTCGAAGAACTGCTGGAGGGAGGGGACTCGGCACAGATTCGCGAAAGGTACCTGGCCGAGTATCCCGATTTTGAACCCGAGTTGGCGCATCGAATGGACTTCATCAAGTCTATTTTTGAAGTTGCCGATTCCGGCCGCCGTTTTGAGCGAAAATTGGATGAGTTGATCAGTGATCCTGAAGAAGAAACGAAGGCCACGCCAGATTTTCCTCAAGAACATGCGACCCGGATTATCTGCCCACATTGTGGCAATCACCTTAAGTTGGTAACAGACCAGACTGAAATAACATGTGGCAGTTGCGGCAGTATTGTAACGGTTGATCCGGTGGCGACGCGGTCTGCACCATCTTTAAGGGTTCCCAAAAAGATTGGGAGATTCAAAATCGAACGCCTTTTAGGAAGGGGTGGTTTCGGCACCACGTATTTGGCGCACGATCCAAAGTTGAATCGAGACGTAGCGGTCAAAATACCACGAAGTGGTGAATTATTGAGCACAGGCGAACGGGAACGCTTTGTTCGAGAAGCACAAAGCGCCGCAATGCTCCAACATCCCAATATCGTCGCTGTTCACGAAATTGGCGACGACAATGACTTGCCTTTTATTGTTTGCGACTACATTGAAGGAGTTACATTAAAAGACTTGATCAGTGGCAGGATGTTGACACACGAGGAATCCGCAAGACTGATTGCGGAAACATCAGATGCGGTTCATGCCGCCCATGAACAGCGAATCATCCATCGCGATATAAAACCCAGCAATATTTTGTTGAACATGGATAACAAGCCCTTTGTTGCTGACTTTGGATTGGCTCGCAACCTCGAAGCGGAAATTACGATGACGCTCGACGGTGAAATCTTGGGGACGCCTGCATACATGTCGCCCGAACAAGCTTCTGGTCGTCACAATCAACTCACGTTTGCGAGCGATATTTACAGCCTGGGTGTGATGCTTTATCGGCTGTTATCAAGCGAACTGCCATTCCGTGGCAGCCAACGAATGATGCTACATCAGGTCGTTAATGAAGAAGCGAAACCGCTTAGACAAATCAACGAAAAAATTCCAATTGATCTGGAGACAATCACCTTAAAGGCAATGTCGAAAGAGCCGGAAGGTCGGTACGCGTCTGCACAAGAACTTGCTGACGACTTGAGACGTTGGCTTTCCGATCATCCGATTCGTGCAAAACCAGCTAGTTCGTATTCCAAATTTATTCGTTGGTGCCGTCGAAACAAAAAAATCGCCGTACTCGCGAGCGTTATATCAGGTTTACTGGTTGTCATTTGTGTGATCTCATCCCTTTGGGCGATGAGAGAAGCCGTACTTGTGAAAATCGCCAATCGAAATGCGAAGCAGGCGGTGGCAAATGAGCGGGAGAGTACTCGACGTCTAATCAAGTCTCAGACTCAAAATGGTTTACGCGAATTGGAAAACGGAGTTCACGCGAATGCAATTGCCTGGTTTTCCGAAGCTCTTAAAATCGAAAACGATGACCCGTTCATTCATCGAACGCGTATCGGCACCATTTTGGATCGACATCCAAGGCTCCGCGTTCTGAAGGGTTCTCCGCAAGCCGTTAGAAAGGTCAGTTTTGACGGCGACGGCGATCGATTCTTGATTGTTTCTGGACAATCAGTCAATGTCATTGACGCTGAAAGCGGCAACAGCCTAATTCCAACTCTGGAGCATGAGGCGATTGTTCTTGACGCGCTTTTTAGCCCAAATGGGCAACGAATCGCAACGTTATCGGCAAGTAAGCGCGCCAATTTGTGGAACGGCCAAACGGGTGAGCTGATTGCCTCATTACCACATTCCAAACCTGTCAAGGCCATTAGTTTCGATTCGCTCGGAACTCGGATCGCCACTACCGGGAAAGACAAGCTCGTTCAGGTCTGGAATGCCTTGGATGGCTCACTTCTGACTACTTTGGAGCATCCGCACGAGGAGTTCGATACCGTCAAGTTTTTGTCTGATGATTTGTTGTTGACATCGTTAAAAACGGAAATCGGAGGTCCATCCGAAATTCGGATATGGGACATCCAACAAAACAGGCTAACGATCGATCCATTCGGGGTCGGCTCGTTCGTTCATCTTGTAATGTCCGACGGAAATATTGTGGTCGCAACAGCAGATGGAAATGTACAGCTTTGGAATGCTAAAACGGGCAAGTCAATGGGTGAACCAATTGAACACGACGGACGAGTTGGAAACGTGTTTTTTCCTGCAAACTCCAATCTGACAACAACGGTTCAATATGATGGTACGATCTCATCCTGGAGCCGGGATTATGGAAGAACAATCCTGATTCGACATCCAGTGCCAATTTTTGATTCCGCGGCGGATGACAAAAACCGGATTCTGGCGGTCGCTGGATCGGATGGATTCGTTTCACTGTATTGGCTGCATTCACTGGAACTGGTTTGTGCTCATTTACCGATCGGAGACTCTGTAAACTCTGTCGAATTTCACCCACAGGGGAGGCAAATAATCGCCGGTAGCAGCGACGGAATGACGCGCATCTGGGATCTGGGTGGGTTAGCCCCGAATCTGCCGCTTATGCAACACAACGACAAGGTTCACGTGGCGAGATGGAGTCCTGATGATGAGCGCGTTGTGTCCTGCAGTGACGATGGATCGGCGCAAATCTGGAATTCCCGAAATGGGAAACGTATCGGCCCTGAGTTAATACACGAGGGCGCAGTCGCCGATTGTGCATTTAGCAGAGATGGCGAACTTGTTGCCACCGCCGGATTAGACAATAAGGCGCGAATTTGGAATGGTCAGAGTGGGACAACCATCGGTGATCCTCTCGATCATTCAGGGCATGTCGTCAAACTGCAATTTAGCCCCACAGAAAACCTGTTGGTTACGGGAACTGCCGACGGCAATGTTACGGGATGGGTTTCAGACAACGACATTCCACGTTTTCGTGTTCGGCACGATGCAAACATAACGGATATCAAATTCTCTCCTGATGGAACATCTCTTGGCACAGCGAGTGTCGATAAATCCGCAATTATCTGGGACCCTGTTGACGGTTCGCAAAAAAGTTTGCGACTTACGCATTCGGAGGCGATAAACCGCATCAACTTTTCCGTCGCCGGCAACTTGTTTCTCACATGCGGAATGGACAATATTATCCGGCTCTGGCAGTCAAATCAGCCATTCCAGTCACTCGGTCAGCTGCAATTCACAGATTGGCCCTACTCGGCAACTTTCAACTCGACGGGAAACAAAATCTTGACTTCAAACTTCTCGGGCAGCTTGTCATTGTGGGAAGACGATACGCGCGTGTGGGAATTTCAACGACCGAAATACTATTTGACTCATGCCGTATTTGATTCCAACGAGAGATTCGCCCTTGCTTGTGGAACGTCAACGTTGGTCGATGAGGTTAGTCGCCAAGGCAAAGGGGCCGCATTTCTGGTTGATGCAAAGACAGGTCAATTGGTCGTTCCTCCTTTTGAACATTTTGGCTCGATTAATCGGGCCTATTTTGACTACGCCGCCAAAAGGATTTTGACGGCATCGCACGATTCGACGCTCCGCATTTGGAACGTAATTCAGGATCAACGATCGGCCGATGAAATTGGAGAGTATTCGACCATACTGACCGGAAAACGAATTAGTGATGACTACAACTTGACATCCATTCCGCAAAATGAACTCGTCGAGGCATATGAACAATTACGAAAGAAAACGCCAAAATATTTTGCGGTCACTCCAGCTGAAATTCGGCGGTGGGACGAGTATGTCGATTGGGTGGTCAATTTGGATTCACTCACGAATGAAGAAACGAAAGACTGAAAACAAGGGCTAATTATGGGTAATGGTACTTTCAATAGCGGCAAGTTCAATCTATCGATTACCTTTGATTTCAATGCCGGCACCGACGTCATCGATGAATGGGAAAAATCGTTTCGCCAGTTCTCCTTTGAATTGTATGACGCTACGGACGGACAAATGTCAATTGGGACCGTCCTTGTTTTTAACAATAATGCGGGCCAGAGTACCGCCGACGCGATTTTGGATCCCAGCGGGGGCACGTCGGGAACGAATGGCCGCATCAAGCCCGCAACATCGGGTCATTGGATGAACCTTCACGCCGATGAGCGCTTCAATCCAGGCGTCATTCTTCACGAAGCGGGCCATTACTGCCTATTCCTCGAAGACGAATACAAAGTCTGCGGGGGCTCAAATGGGAGCGGCAGTTGTGTTTCAGATTATGCAAGTGAAAGCGCATGCATTATGGACAAATCGGACTTAGGCGCAACCATCCAACCAACTACCGGCACCGTCATGGCTGGCACCGTCAATGAGTTTTGTTGTCAAACTACGCACACCACAAACAATTGCCAACATGAAATTAATGGAAAATCCTGCTGGAATACCATTGCTGACCATTATCTGGGCATTACAGTTCCCGCTTCAGGTGCACGGCCCAACCTCGATCCGCCGGCGGAACCGTCTGATCCAATCTTATGGAAGATCAGTAGCAACAAATCTAGATATGTCGTGGTGCTTAGCCTCGGGCCAGGTGACGGTCCACTCTTAAACAATACCTTCTTTCGCGCCGCCTGTTTCGCATCATTTCGAGTCATGAGTCTATCGCAAGCCGATGAATTTGCACTATACATCCCGGGTCTTCCGGATCCAATTGTCATTCCGTTTGCGACCAACATGGATGAAGATGATCTAAAACAGATTTTGGACCAGCTTCAACTTCCACTGGAGCAACCACCTGCGGCTGCCACCTTGGAGCAGCTAACTGCATTGGTGACTGGCGGTGGTCAGGTCGCAAACCAACGAATTTTCTGGCTTGGTACAACATTTTCATTTGATCGAGCAGATGTTGCGCCCGTCGCGCAAATGTTGATCGAAAACCGAGTGTTGTTTCACGCGCTGCTGCCGGTCGACGTTCAAAACATCTTTGCCGCGCAACAGTTGGCGTTCCTGACGAATGGGAGTTTTCGCTTCGATCCCGGCGGCGATAACGTCATGTCTGGCATTCATCGGATCGCAGCTTTTCTGGCTTCCGTGTTTTCAATGTTCGAGCCATATGCATTCACCGCCTCCGAGTTTCATCAACTGCCACCCCTGAACTCCCCGCCCAACCATCAAAACAACGGGGAACCAAAAAGTATCTTCAGATACTCTGATGAAGACCTTGCACGCATGGCCGCCAAAGAAATCGATACAAGTGTAAGGATCGGCGGTTATGATTTGCCCGTTTTCGTGGAAAAAGGTGCTCGACAGGCCGTGTTCGCCATGATTCGCGACGTGAACAATCCCGTTTGGTTGTACCTGGAGCGGCCTGATGGAACGATCATTAATCCACAAGATGTCGAGTTTATCAATGACGACAATTCGCCGATTCAGATCTACATCGTTTCAAAAACAAACGACTCGATTGACGGTCGGTGGATTATGCGAGTCGATCGCCCGGAGAGCCCGACTGCGGCGCCATTCGAGATGATCGCCGCTGTAAACAATCCTCGCGTGTTTGCACGTCTTTTTGTCCGAAAAATGGCGGCCAATCAAATCCGAGTTGAGGCACTGGTTAACGCATTAAAACCAGTTAGCAATCTCGCGCTTGTGTTCTTGAAACTAACGAAACTTCAAGGAAACGGTGGTGGCGTTCGCTATATCCCTTTGTTGCCCAATCAAACGGACTTCGGCCCGATCTCCGCTTTGACTCCAAATGGAACGTACTCAGCGGATGTTTCGCTAGAACCCAATCACAACTATTCATTGCAGGTCGATGTCTCTAATCCGGGAACAGCTGTACCTATTCAACTTTGCTCGCCGCTTGGGAATCGAAATCAAGATCTTACGGTACCCAATTTTGTCCGTTTCTTGGAGCAACACCTTTCCTCCGCATGAACTTGTCGTAAGCGATGCCCACAATAAACTTGGCCGGTGCACGAATATGACCTGTGGGCCTGTTGGGGTCTGTGGGCCTGTTGGGGTCAAGACCCTGTTTACAGTTTTCAGTATAGTCCGGGCGGGATGGTTGAACAACGAAAAGGACTCACGTCAATCGGCGTAAGTCCTTGTGTATAAGATAGTGGGGGTGACAAATCGAACCTGCACTCCTTGTGGGAACTAGATCCTAAAAACAATATCGAGAAAGCGTTTCAACCCGTTTTTTCTAAGACGAAATGATCATAAATGTATTCGGCAGCCGTTGCAATCTATTGCACTTTTTTCCTTGAAAAGCGGTACATGATTGAATGAAGATTCGCTAAAAGGGTACATACCGTTTTAGCCCATTTACGGAAGCTATCAGCACAACGCCCCCTACCCCGCGTGCGTTAGGTGTATCTGACTTGTTAGACTCTGCGAGACTCGTTGGCTCGTCACTTGCGGCAAAGGACCCGAAGGCTTTTTTCTAGGCAGCTTGTTTCATAATTGTAATCCATTCGCTTTGTGTTGCAGAGTAAGAATAGCTGACAAACATCTGTCTATCTAAAGTCCATAAATTGTTTGCGGCTGTTTTCACCGCAGGGCGAATATGGCGACTCAAGAGGGACCCAGAATGCCTACCCCTGAACATTGGCTTGGACTAATTCCTCAAAAATCAAGAAAATTCTGGTGTTTCGACAACGAGGTGGATAAACTCAGTGACCGGCCGAATCGGGTTTTTAACGAGGTGAATCAATG